>DATDCP010000455.1:0-5154 GCA_036524255.1 Chitinophagaceae bacterium | reverse complement strand
CGCTGATTGAGCTGTAGTTACCAGCTCTCTGTATTTATCTTGTAGTGCCATGATCACCTCCCTTAGTTTATAGTTAATTGATTTTCTATTTTCTTTGGTTTAAGTGTATTCAACTCCATCATTAATTTTTGCAGATCTGCTTTTTTTATCTGACCTGTTAATGTGATGACGCCATCCTTTACAGTTGCTGCCACGCCGGGATAGGTTCTGATTGTATTATCTACACTAGCTTTTAATGGATCATCGGCAGTAATTTCAACAGGTGCCGCAGGCGGGGGAGCTATTGTTAAATTATTAGTGACTGATTTTACACCTTTAACTCCTTTTGCCGTTGTTTCAGCCGATGATTTTGCAATCTCATCTTTAACCTGACCTGAAAGAGTAACAACGCCATCTTTCACATCAGCATATGCGCCTGATAAATTTGAATTAGCGGCAATGGCATTATCAACAGATGTTTTAACATCAGCGTCACTTGTTTTTGAATTACATGCTGCAAGCGACACAAATAAAATAAATACAGGCAATGCAAGCATTCGCATAATTTTCTTGTTCATACAATGATTTTTTTTGAGATAAATAAAAACTCAAGTGGTGAAGGGGAGGCCTGTTTTACAAGAAAAATAATTATTGTTTTCGGATAAAAAAAACAATCTACCACTTAAACCGTGCCATTTATTGCGAGGTATAAGAAAAGAAAAAAAATATTTTATTGATAAACGGGTGAAAGGATCTTTATATCGGCTTTGCTAAAAGCTTTATTATACCTGGTTAATACCGGAGCAGCTTCATTATATTTTTTTTGGATCATCAGCGCTTTGTTCAATCCATATAGAGACCAGCCATTATCGTTATTCAATTGCAGATCTGCATTAAAAGTTTTTTCTGCACTCGATCCATCACCTGCAACTAAATATGCTTTACCAAGCCATTGTCTTGTATTTAATAACCAATCGCGGGGTTCATTGTAGATCATTTTTTGCTCCACATTTACTGCTTCTGTAAAATCTATAATGGCATCATTCGTTTTTCCTGATTTCAGCGAAATGGTTCCTGATAAAAGTTTTGATGCAACAATAGCTCCCTCTTTAGCCGAAGAGAATGGTGTAAGAGGAATTGCAAGACTTGTATCTGCCATCAGTATTTTCATGGCTGCCAGTTCCTGGTTTGCTTCGCTAATTCTTGATTTTGCTGAGAAAGCCATACCTCTTCCAAAATGATAAAGAATATTTGAATAGACCTGTGAAGCAGCCGGTTTATCTTGCTGAAGCAGTTCATCCCATTTACCAAACCTTACATATACAAGGACTGGTGTCATATAAATGTATTGCACAGTACTTCCCATTGGCGACGGAAGAGAAAGATAATCAGCTGGTATGCTATTTCTTGTTTCGATGGCAGCTGCTTCTGAAATTTTATAATTACCTGCAAGCATTGCATTATTTGTTTTCATATGCAGGTTGTGAATGATATAAAGAAAATCTGCACCGGTAACAGGTGCATATAGAGGAATTATTTTTTTGTAACTATTAACTGCATTTACATTTACATCAACTCCTTTATTGTATAAGCCAGTACGTAAATAAATATGTGAAGGCATATGCACCACATGCGAAAGACCAGGATTTGTTTTTCCTAAACGATCGGCGCTTGGTAATGCTTTAGCTGCATAAGGCGATGGCTCCATCACATGAATGTAATAATGATTAGCGCCGGGATGATTTGGATTCTTCGCCAATACTTTTTCCAATACTTCTCTTATCAATGGCGTCCATGGTTTTGGCGTACCATCAATATTCCAAAGATCCCAGGGATGCTGGAGCATCATTGCATCTGCATACAAAGTGGCGACATCCGCATCGCCGGGAAATTTTTCATAGGCTTCTTTCATTTTATCAACATAAAGCTGGTTCAGCATAGCTCTTGTTTGAGAAGAATCATATGAATAACGAGCCCTTTGCGCCTCTATCAATGCGATCTCTTTATCGGTGCATCGCCCTGAAAATTCAATTGCTTTGCCGCTTGCAGATAATGCCTCGGGTGATGCAGTATATCCAAAATCATTGATGTTGGGGCCATAAGTCAATGCCTGCGCCCAAAGGAGCATGGGAGAATACTTATCAAACTTTTCAGCCTTTTTAAATGAAGCCATTGCTTCAATGATGTGAAAGCTGTAATACATGTTGATACCCTGGTTAAAATAAAATTGGGAACTGTCATTCCTTGTTGAAATTTTCCATTTATAGATTCCTGCACCGGGAACAAGAGGGATGTCTGCCTCTTCGAGCCATTCTTTTAATTCATTCCAGTCAGGACTACAGCGAATAATATTTTTCTTTTTGAATTCAATTAGATCTTTTGAAGTGAAGTTTAGTTTTTGATTGCTATCAAAACGAAAAGCAAATAATGCAATTGCTGCGATCAATGCTGCTAAGACAAAGAGTAATATTTTCATTTCGGTGGCTTTAAAACACAAAATAACTTAGAAAAGTTACAATTTTTTATCACCAAAACCGGGGAGCCTAATTCTGAAGGGATTCCAGTTCAACTATTTTCTCGAACACTTGTTCATATTGTTTGTTCAATTGTTCAAGTTCGGCTGCTGCTTTATTGTAAGCGGTTTCAGCTTGAATAAATTTTTGCTTATCCGAATAAGTCGAAGGATCAGTCAGGGCTCCTTCTAATTCATTTTTTTGTTTTGTTAGCACAGCTACCTTTTCTTCTAATTGTTGAAAGATCCTTTGTTGCTTCTGAAGTTCCTTTTTATGTTCCTTATTTATAGGCGAAACAGTTTGAGGATTATTGTTGGGTTTTTGTGGTTTTGATTCTTCCTTAGTTTTTGATTTTTCTAATTGGATCGACTTCTTTGATTCCCGGTTCTGAGCTTTTGACTCAGCAGCACTTTTAGCCATTCTTTCTTTCCATGCTACATACTCCTCGTATCCGCCTTTAAATTCTTTTATTTCATGATCTATTATTTCCCAGATCTTGTTGGCTGTTTTAGAAACGAAATACCGGTCGTGGCTTACTAAAACAAATGTTCCCTCATATTTATTCAATGATTCGATCAGCAATTCGCAGCTGTGCATATCAAGGTGATTGGTTGGCTCATCAAGCAAAAGGAAGTTAGCTTTGCTGATAATTGTTTTTGCCAATGCAACTCTTGCTTTTTCACCACCACTTAATACTTTTATTTTCTTTTCTACATCATCACCGCTGAAAAGAAAACAACCAAGCAGTGTTCTGAGTTCGAGTTCAGTTTTCTGGCTGCCGGCCTGCATCATTTCATCGATCACTGTATGATTTACATCCAATGCTTCTAACTGGTGCTGTGCATAAAAGCTCTCTTCAATATTATGTCCCCATTTTCTAGTGCCTTCAAACTTTTCTATTCCTGCAATGATGCGCAGCAAGGTTGATTTGCCTTTTCCATTAGCGCCGATCAATGCGATCTTATCTCCACGTTCTATTTCTGCTGAAGAATTTTTTACGATCACGTTTTCACCAAATTTCTTGGTGATATGATTTAACTCAACCAAAACTTTTCCGGGAGTTTTATCAAGACGGAAATTGATCCTGATATTGGGTCTTTCTATTTCAGGTTCCTCGATGCGTTCAAGTTTGTCTAATTTTTTAATAAGACTTTGTGCCATCGCAGCTTTACTTGCTTTTGCACGGAAACGTTCTACCAGTCTTTCATTCTGTCGTATATAATCCTGTTGATTTTCAAAAGCCTTTTGCATTAGCTCCATCCGGGTTGCTTTCTCCCTTTCATAATAATCATAATTGCCGGAGTAAATATGAAGCTGCTGCTGGTAAAGCTCAACAATTTTTGTAACCATCCTGTTCAGGAAATATTTATCGTGACTTACGATAACAACGGAGCCAGGATAATTCAGCAAATATTTTTCCAGCCATTCGATGGAAGGAAGATCAAGGTGGTTCGTAGGCTCATCCATTAATAACAGGTCAGGTTGCTGTAATATCATTTTAGCCAGCAGCACTCTCATTCTCCATCCTCCGCTGAATTCTTTATAAGGTCTTTTCAGATCTGCATTGGCAAAACCAAGACCCTGTAATATTTCTTCTGTTTTGTGATGAATATTATAACCACCGAGTGTTTCTAATTCATGAAGCCTATCGGTATAGTCATGCAACGTTTTTTCATCCCCCGTTCTTTCCAATTCTTTTCCAAGTATCTCAATTTCTTTTTCCAACTGCTGCACTCTTTCGAATGCGCTGAGTGCTACTTCAAAAATGGAGTCATTGGTATCAAAACTTAAAAGATCCTGGTGTAGATAACCGATTGAGGTACCCTTGCTTTTTTCAACTGTTCCTGCTGATGGCAAATATTCGCCAACAAAGAGTTTGAGGATCGTTGATTTGCCGGTACCGTTATACCCGATCAAGCCAATTCTCTCCCCCGGTTGTATATGCCAGGTAGCATCCTCCATCAGAGCACGGGAGCCAAATTCAAAAGTCACATTAGTAAGTCCTGCCAGCATAATTTATTTATGAGGCGCAAATTTAGCTATAAATGAGCATTAAAATTTTGTTGAAATCAATGAATTTCTTGTATTCAAATCTTCCGTGATTACCTTTGACAAAATTTTCTCCTATGAAGAAATTTCTCCTGGTAGTTGTACTTCTTGTAATTGCTTTGATCGGCGCCTGGTATTTTGGGTTATTTAAAGGAAAGGATAAGCCTTCCGGCCCAAAACCAGAAGGATTGACTGTAAGTAAGCACAGCAGTAGCTTTAATGAATCGATGAGCAAAGCCTTGGATTCGTACTATGCCCTTACAGAAGCTTTTGTGAACTGGGATACTGCAAAAGTCAACTCTTCAATTGCAGAACTGAAAATTTCGGTTGACAGTATGCGCATACCTGAGATGGAAAAGGATACAGCAGCACTCTATGAAACTGCAAAATCTTTTTGGGAATCTATTAAAGCTGAAATACAAGGAATGCAAATTGATACTTCTCTTTATGAAAAAAGAGAATCACTTAATATGCTTTCACAACAGTTGTATGACCTGCTCCGTACTGTGAAGTATGATCTGGCAAAAGTTTATTACCAGGAATGCCCGATGGCGCTGAATAATTATGAATCATCTGCATTTTGGTTAAGTGCAAATAGTGAAACCAAAAACCG
>DATDCP010000454.1:0-3324 GCA_036524255.1 Chitinophagaceae bacterium | reverse complement strand
TGGATTGGCCACATGAATTCAGGCCGGGCTGATCATCTTGCAGGACAAACTTTTCAATGTCCCGAAGAAGGGTCTCTTAGTAAGATCCAGGTTTATTCGATCGCTGTTTCTCATCCGGGTAGATTAATTCTGACTTTGCATGAATTCGATAAACAAAGAAAAAGCTGGGGACAAGTTCTTTCATCTGCAGAGATCGAAGTGGATGAAAGTGATACAGAAAACTGGATACAATTTCCGCTGCAAACCGTACACGTACACAAAGATAACATGTATGGGTTCAGACTTAAAAGTCCGGATACACTGGTCGCAATTGGTGAGGCAGCATGGTCAAGCAAATATCCATTTGCTTACGGTGAAGAATGGAACACAAATAATATTGAGAACAGGGATCATTATTATCGTTATTTCAGTCTTGCATTTAAAGTTGAGTTAAGGGCGGCTTAGGATAAATAAAATAAAAAGGCGACATGAAATATGTCGCCTTGAATAAAATTGTTGTGTAGTTAATTGCGGATAACTCTCATACCCGGCCCACCGTTATTCTGCATCATTTCCTGCATCAGCTTTTCTCTTTCTTTTGTAAACTCTTCTGCAGTTACTTTTTTTCCTTTTGTCGGTTCTTTGATCTTTACAACATCAACTTTAGGAGAAATTTCAATTGCTTTAAAACTATTTCTTCCATTATTTACATCGATCTCCAAAATAGTTCCAGGTAACTGTCCCTGGTATGTATCAGGTCCAAATGAACCGGGTATCTCATTTGTAAACCATGCTACAATATTCATTGTATCCATCACCTTTTCTCTTTTTGCTTCACCATTATCCATTGACATCCGGAAATTCTCTTGCATACGCTGAGTTGTTGCTTTCATACAATTATGACCCAGGATCACCTTAGTTTCCCCCGCAACTTTCCAGCTCATTTTTTTAATACTGTCTGCTATAATATAACTCTTGCCACCTAACTCTCTTTGATCTATTTTTTTACTTTCAGTTATGTTGTGGAAAGCAATATCATCAGTCCCGGGAACACGAATGACCATTCTCATTCCGCCACCGCTATCACCAAAACTTGTTTCGTCGCTTTGGCCATCATCCTCAACAGCTTGCCATAAACTTTTTCCTTCGGTAAAAAAGAGTTCAAACTTATCCTTTCTTTCTTTTGGAATCATATTTTGAAAGGCAGGATTATCATCATTGATCCTGATCTGTAATTGCATTGTTCTTTCGTACACGATCTTACCTTCTTTTACCTGTGCAAGAGAGGGAATAGCTATTAGCATAGCTGAAGCAATCAATAAGCGTTTCATAAATAAATTAAAGTTTTGGCAAAACTAATTCTGTCGTCGACGGGTACAAGTTAAGCTACCTTGGTTTAACGTTAATAAAGGTTAAGAGCTTTTTTAACCCTGTTTTCTAATGGCTAAATTTGTTTTTCAAATGAACAGGCCGAGCAAAATATCTACGAGTAATCCTAAATTCAGTTCGCACAACGAATGGCAGCTGTTATTAATGGCTATTCCCATTCTCATTATTGCCGGTTTCCAGGTTTTTTGGCTCCGGGAAAATTATATCAAGGAAAAAAAGAACCTTGAGTTTCGCAGCAGCGTTGTTTTTAAAGAAGCCGTAAGAAAGCTCCAGGCAAAAAAGCTAAATCTTGATAAAGTTTTTAATGATTCAACTGGCAAAATAAGAGTTGAAGTAATGAATGGTGAGGCTATGTCTGGATTTCCCGGTCATCCCGAAGATGAGATCGCTAATGCAATAAATAATGTGACGATACGGGTAAATGATTCATTGCGCAATGCAGGGATTGATCTGGAAAACAGACCGAATGTTATAATAAGAAATAGAGAAATGCCGGGCGATTCAATGGGACGTAAAAAAAACATGGTCATTTCAATGAGCGAATCCTTTTCAAGGACGGGAGATTCAGCCAAAGATTTTACGTTTGAACGTAAAGGTCCTCCCGGAGAAATTTTCCGGTTCTTATATAATGTTGATTCATTGCAGGATTCATTGCGTGTAAAAGAAATTGATTCGGCTTGCCATATTGCTTTCAAAAAAGAAGGATTAAATGTTCCAATTTATATTTCAAGAAATACAGGTCCGTTGCAAAGAGAGAGAGCTGGCCCACCAGAAGATATAAGAATACCAAACAAGATCACCATCGGATTTGCACACCCGGTCACTTATGAATTAACCCTTGGTAATTCTTTTGGCTATTTGATCAAAAAACTTATTTCGCCGATTTTATTTTCATTATTTCTTGTAGGAGCTACTGTTTTTTCATTTGGATTACTTTACAGAAACCTTCAACGCCAGCGAAAGCTTACTGAAATAAAGAATGAATTCATCAGCAACATCACACACGAATTAAAAACACCGATCGCTACAGTGGGTGTAGCTATAGAAGCACTACGAAATTTCAATGCGATCAACGACCCGCAGCGAACCAAAGAATATTTAGATATCTCACAGAACGAATTGCAACGTCTTTCCTTGCTTGTGGATAAAGTGTTGAAACTTTCCATGTTTGAGAAAAAAGAAATTGAACTGAAATATGAATTTCTTGATTTGAAAAGCGTGGTGGATGAAGTAGTCTCTTCTATGCGATTGCAAATTGAAAAACATCATGCGACTGTTTCTATAAATATAGAAGGCGATACCCATTTGCAAGGAGACAGGTTGCATTTACTCAGCGTAGTTTTTAATTTGCTTGATAATGCCTTAAAGTATGGTAATGGTAACACTGCGATAAAATTCGACTTGAAAGAAAAAGAAAACGAGATTGAGTTGTCTGTCGCTGATAATGGTATCGGTATTTCACCGGAATATAAAGACAAAGTGTTTGAAAAATTTTTCAGAGTGCCTCTTGGTAATACACATAATACAAAAGGTTATGGGCTGGGATTAAGCTATGTGTCACATGTTATTCAAAGACACAAAGGGAAAATAGAGGTGGAAAGTCAACCCGGTCTTGGTTCTAAATTTATTATTACTTTGCCTAAATCAGTCTAACTATTCACAAAAGAAAATGAGCAAAACAAAAATTTTATACGTAGAAGATGAATTATTTCTTGGCAAGATCGTAAAAGAAAGCCTGGAGAGCCGCGGCTTTGAAGTAATAATGGAAAGTGATGGGGCAAAAGCAACGGGTGCATTTAAAAAATCAGAACCAGATATCTGTGTATTAGATGTAATGCTTCCAAATAAAGATGGCTTTACTATAGCAGATGAAATAAGAGAACAGAACGAAGAAGTGCCTATTATTTTTCTTACAGCAAAAACACAGACCGAAGATGTGGTTAAAGGATTTTCACT
>DATDCP010000453.1:0-4113 GCA_036524255.1 Chitinophagaceae bacterium | reverse complement strand
AGGCCAGAAAGAACCCACAAATATTAATGGTTTGTGCGATGAGTATTTACGCTTAAGCTATCATGGCCTACGGGCAAAAGACAAGGACTTTAATGCAAAAATGCAAACCAACATGGATGAAGGCATTGGCAGCATAAATGTCGTTCCGCAGGAGATCGGAAGCGTATTATTGAATCTGTTCAACAATGCATTTTACGCCGTAAATGAAAAAAAACAAAAACTAAATGGAACATTTGAACCGATGGTAAGCGTAATAACAAAAAAAGAAAATGAAAAGATTGTCATAAAAGTTATCGACAATGGTTTTGGAATTCCGCAAAGTTCAGTGGATAAAATTTTCCACCCATTCTATACAACGAAGCCGGCAGGACAAGGAACCGGTTTGGGTTTATCGTTGAGTTATGATGTTATAAAGGCACATGATGGCACAATAAAGGTTGAGACGAAAGAGAATGAAGGAACGGTAATGATAGTGGAGCTGCCTGTTTAATTGCAACAAACTATAGTAGATTAGTTGAATACCCCGAAGGAACTGAAGCTACTAACAAGAGCAGGAAACAAACGTATCTTCAACATTACTTTATAAAAAATCAGAAAATTTCAATGTCACACAAACGATCAATATACCATTTTACTAAAGTTGTGATCTGCTTAGCAATTCTCCCCGCATTTTTTATTCAACCCCTTTATGCCCAGCAGTCGAAAACAAAATCACACAACCCTGTTATTGACGGATGGTATGCGGATCCTGAAGGTGTTATTTTCGAAAACAAGTATTGGATCTTTCCCACCTATTCGGCCAAATACAGGCAACAGGTTTTTTTGGATGCCTTTTCTTCAACAGACATGGTGACCTGGAAAAAGCATCCTAAGATCATTGATACATCTATTATTAAATGGGCTTACATGGCTATGTGGGCACCCAGCATTGTAAAAAAAGACAACAAGTATTTTTTATTTTTTTCGGCAAATGATATTCAAAGCAAAGCGAGAAACGGAGTGAAGGACGATACACTTGGTGGAATAGGTATTGCAGTAGCTGATAAACCGGGTGGTCCTTATAAAGATCATTTGGGCAAGCCACTTATTAATCAGTTCTATAATAATGCACAGCCGATCGACCAGTTTGTATTCCAGGATAAGGATGGTCAATACTATATCATCTACGGCGGATGGGGACGATGCAATATTGGAAAGCTCAATGAAAATTTTACTTCATTGGAAAAATTCCCGGATGGTAATTTAGTGAAAGACATTACGCCAAAAGATTATGTAGAAGGGCCCACCCTATTCATAAGAAACGGAAAATATTATTTAATGTGGTCTGAAGGTGGTTGGACAAACGGCACTTATAAAGTAGCCTATGCAATTTCAGATTCTGTGTTTGGACCCTTTGAAAGGGTTTCCACTATATTGGAAGCAGACGAAACCATTGCGACTGGTGCGGGACATCATTCAGTGATCAACATTCCAAACACTGATGAATGGTATATTGTATACCATCGACGACCGATCCCAAATCTTGACCGCGACCACCGGGTAACCTGTATCGATAAGCTTTATTTCAATAAAGATGGAACTATCAAAAATGTAAAGATGACTTTTGATGGAGTAAGGCGTAAACTAAAAGGAAAGTAAGCGATCTCAATATGCATAACACGTCACTCACGAGGGATTTTTTTATTAGCCCGGCAGCATTCCTACTATAAGGCTTCCGTTGCTCAGTTCACCAGAGCGAAGCGAAGGGCACTCTTGTATTGCAACAATTCTACTGAGCATGACGATTTCAAAATTTTTAAATATGCTTTAAGAGTGGATGGAAGAATGGGAGCAACAGGGTCAAATAACTGCTTTACGAGTTATAAACAAATAACTAAATGCATTGTTATTGTAGCAGAAGAGTAGTTAATGATCCAGCACAGAGCCATCAAAAGGGTCCCACATTTCAGGAAATTCCCATTCAGGAACACCGCGTTCATTTTCGATCAGGTTATCATCTAATTCTAATCCAAGTCCGGGGCCATCAATATTTCCTTTTAAAATGATATGACCTTCGGTCATCACCAGTGGTTTCTTGATATAGCTTTTACCGAGATAACTTCTTTGCACTTTGTTGTCTTTGGGAGCTGCTTGCAGGCTGGGTATTTCATGCGCTACAAGATTGGGAACGGACGCCATTACATGCATCGAAGCAATGGCACCTACAATACCTTCTTTGGCATGAGGCAACATGCCTGCATAAAATGATTCTGCAATAGTAGCAATGGCTTTCATTTCAGTAATGCCACCGCAATGTGTAATATCAGGTTGCAAAAAAGAAGCAGCACCTGTCATCAACAGATCCTTGAATTGCCATTTAGAAACTAATCTTTCTCCTGTTGCAAATGGTATATGTGTTTTCTTTGCCATCTCCGCCATCAACGGCAGATTCTGATGTTGTATCGGTTCTTCATAAAACCAGGGCTGAAATTGTTCCAGTGCTTTAATGATCAGCATAGCATTGGGCGGCTGATGATCTGCATGTAATTCAATGCCCATATCTACTTTAGATCCTATCACTTCGCGGATCGCTTTTACATTTTCTACTATTCCTTGTATAAAATCAGGATTCTCGGCATACCTCGCCAACCGTCCGCGGCTGTAGGTTACTCCCACTTTCATGGATTGATAGCCTTCGGCGATCACATGCTTTGCTCCTTCCGGTGTTTGTGCCTGACCATACAAGCGGATACGGTCACGGGTGGGACCGCCAAGCAATTCATAAACTGGTACACCTAATACTTTTCCTTTTATATCCCACATGGCAATATCAACAGCAGATAAAGCAATTGTTAATATAATACCACCGCGATAAAAAGCGTGGCGATACATGGCCTGCCAGTGGTGAGCCGGACGCCGCGGGTCTTTGCCAATAAGATATGGTTCTAGTTCTTTGATAGCGGCCATAGTCGTGGTGATCCTCCCCTCCACCGTTCCTTCACCAATGCCAACAACGCCGGCATCAGTATGCAACTTTATAAAAATGGTTCGCAGGGAATGAATGGGAATGATCTCCAGTTTGGTGATCTTTATTTCATCTTTCGGATCGATCAATGCACGGGAATAATTAATTACACTTGTTCCTTTAATGTCATTTAATTTACCGTGGCTATGCTCGGCAATGACTAACCCGGCAATGCCGGCTGATATTTTTTTGATCCAGTTTCTCCGGGAAGCAGCATTTTTCATTGTTGTTATTTATGACGTGAACAATCGTTACAGAATAACAATTTACAAAGTATATTTAAACGAAGGGAGCCTGGCACAGGCCCACGCCTCATACCAACGATGGCGTGCTACGGATGGGGCTACCAACAAGGGCAAAAATCGTTAGCCTTAGTCCTGATAGCTACTAAGACCAATTGATCTGTTCAGCTGCTGGATTTAGTTTGTAACTAAAGTAAGCTTTGTTTGCTCCTTCGCAGCAGATGCTTAGTCCCGATAGCTATCAGGACTAAGCATAAGGATTCAATATTTTTTAAATATTCTTTATTGGTTTGAAGGAAGGAACACTACCGAAAACGGAGACTAAGCATAACGACTCAAAATTGTTTAAATATTCTTTATTGGTTTGAAGGAAGGAACACTACCGACAACATGGGCGGAAAACAGTTCCTCAAAAAATATAAACCTGCTTAATAAAAAACTGAGAGACGAGATCAGCAACTACCTGAATGAATTCATGCAAAAATCAAGATCACTTTAAAAACTGGCTGTTGTTAAAATTTGCGTACCCGGATATTGAATAGTTCCGTCATCTTCGGCCGTAATGAATATCTTGGTTGGTTTAATTGAAGATACCGTTTCAAAAGAGCCCTTTAGTCTTTTTGAAAGAAAACCGGATGAACTGTTTATTTGACCGATATTTTTGACCGGTTCCTGTTCTGTCTCCATCCAGATCACATAGGTTTTCATTGCAGGTTCCAATTTGCTTGGTTCGGCCAGGTTTGATAACTCAACCTGGATAGTGTAATTGCTATTGTTGTCTTTTTTCACTTTTACCGTTCCTTCCGCTCCCGGAACAATGGATGAAGCTTGAAAGGCGATCTTCCTCGCACATGACTCAAATAAGAA
>DATDCP010000452.1:0-10961 GCA_036524255.1 Chitinophagaceae bacterium | reverse complement strand
GTAATAATCTCGAGTATAGTTTGATCCCATTGACTAAGATCCATTTGTACAGTGATTTTAATTTTGAGATAACGCCACCGGGAAATATACAGTATGTTTATATTTTTGGTGCTGTTGCTTTATTTATTTTATTAATTGCCTGTATAAATTTCATTAACCTGAGTACAGCAAGAAGTGCCAACCGTGCAAAAGAAGTAGGCATACGTAAAACATTAGGCACAGAAAGAAGAACACTCATTACTCAGTTCCTTGTCGAATCAACTCTTACAGTTATTATTTCCTTATTGATCGCCATCGGGATCACATGGATGATGCTTCCATTTTTTAATAATGTAGCAGGAAAATCGATCCGGATCAATGAAATGCTTGAACCAAAAATTCTTACAGTAATTGTATTGCTTCCTTTTGTTGTCGGTTTATTAGCCGGAAGTTATCCAGCTGCATTTCTTTCAAAATTTAACCCTATCACGGTATTAAAAGGAAACTCAAATACAAAGTATAAGAAAAGTACTTTAAGAAATGTACTCGTTATTTTTCAGTTTACAACTTCCATCATTCTTATTGTTGGTACTATCATCGTTTATAAACAGCTTAATTATATCCAGACAAAAAAACTTGGATTTAGTAAAGACCAGGTGCTGGTAATAAATGGAACAGGCTCATTAGGCAATAGTGCAAAAGCATTTAAAGAGGATGTATTGGCCATGTCAGGAGTAAAAAGCGGGACACTTAGTTTCTTTTTGCCAGTCACTTCTTCATCAAGAAATGATAATACGTATTCAAAAGAAGCAGTAATGGATTCCAAAAATGGAATTGGTATGCAGACCTGGACAGTAGATTACGATTATATCAAAACGATGGGGATGGAGATCATTAAAGGAAGAAACTTTTCAAAAGACTTTGCAGATTCAAATGCAACGATCATCAACGAAACCACTGCAAAATTTTTGGCGTATGATGACCCGATCGGGAAAAAGATATATACGTTTACAGATAACAATGGATCAAAAATTTCTTTTGATATTATTGGCGTAGTAAAGAATTTTCATTTTGAATCGCTTCGGCAGAATGTGGGACCATTGTGTATGCGACTTGGCACCGACAGGGGATTAGCATCTTTTAAAATTGATGCAGCTAAATCAAAAGACCTGATATCTCAAATTGAAACTAAATGGAAATCGATGGCAGCTGGCTTACCATTCAGCTATCGTTTTCTTGATGAATCATTTAGTGAAATGTATCGTAACGAACAACGAGTTGGTCAGTTGGCAATCTCATTTGCTGTACTAGCCATTTTTATTGCATGTCTCGGATTATTTGGACTTGCCACTTATATGGCTGAACAAAGAACAAAAGAGATTGGTATTAGAAAAGTATTAGGAGCCAGTGTGGGTAATGTAGTGAAGATGCTCAGTAAGGATTTTATAATACTTGTATTGATCGCATCTGTAATTGCATTTCCATTTGCCTGGTGGGCCATGAATAATTGGTTACAGGATTTTGCTTACAGGATAACAATCGGTTGGTGGATATTCCTCGCGGCAGGTGCAATTGCATTTTTGATCGCATTTATAACGGTGAGTTCACAAGCGATCAAAGCCGCATTGGCAAACCCGGTAAAGAGTTTAAGAACAGAATAAAAAAAGTTATGATCAAAAATTATTTTAAAATAGCCTGGCGGAATATCCAGCGTCATAAAAGTTATTCTGTAATTAATATAATAGGTCTTGCTATTGGTATTGCGGCATGCTTATTAATACTTCAATACGTATCGTTTGAATTAAGCTATGAAAAGTTTCATGAGAATAAAGATCGTATTTATCGTGTGCGGCAGGACAGATTTGATAATGGTAAGCTAAGTACACAATGGGTTTCTGGTGCTTATGCGGTTGGTAATTCCTTTAAAGATGCGATACCGGAAATTGAGGATTATGTAAAAGTGCTCAAACGCGACCAGGTTATAGCTGAGATCAATAACCAACCTGTTCCTATAAAAAAAGTATTTTTTGCAAGCGGTTCTTTTTTTCGAATATTCACTTATCCTTTAATTGCCGGCAATAGGGATAGTGCATTAACGCAGCCATTTACTGCAGCTATATCTGAAACGACAGCCCGGATATTGTATGGTACCACAAACGTACTTGGCAAGAGGTTAACTTTAAACCGTAACCGCGATTATACAATAACAGCGGTATATAAAGATGCTCCTACCAATACGCAACTTAAACCAGATATTCTTCTCTCTTATGCTACGTTCATAAAAATAGTGGGGCCCAACAATGATCCTGAAACCGCCTGGACATGGGATGGATGCCTTACTTATCTTTTATTACGGAAAGGAGCTGATCCTGCCGCTGTAGAGAAAAAATTTATACCTATAGTTGACAAATTCACTGCAGAAGAAATGAAAAGATTTAATGCTGCGGTCATATACTCTCTGCAACCGTTAAGTGATATCCACTTGTACTCTCACTACATGACAGAACCGGAAACCAATGGCGATGGAAAAACTGTCTATCTTTTATTAGCCATTGCATTTTTCATTGCGATAATTGCATGGGTAAACTATATCAATCTCGCCACCGCTCGGGCCGTTAACAGGGCTAAAGAAGTAGGCATTCGTAAAACTGTTGGTTCTCAAAGAAAACAGCTCATTGCGCAATTTCTTTCAGAATCCGCATTGCTAAATGGTATTGCATTGGTGCTAGCATTGCTGATCGTAGCAGTTGCTATACCAGGTTTCAATCAACTTTCTGGTCAACATCTTAGTTTCTCATTGTTTTCTAAAAATGATTTTTGGCTTGGTCTCACAGCATTGTTTGTTGTTGGCGTTTTCTTTTCAGGCTTGTATCCCGCTTTTGTATTGTCGAGCTTCAGACCTATCGAAGTATTAAAAGGAAAAATGACTGCCACCACGAAAGGCTCCTTATTAAGAAAAGGCCTGGTAGTATTTCAGTTTACAGCGTCGCTTTTTTTATTGATAGGTACTCTTACAGTATACCAGCAGATACAATATATGCGCAAGCAATCATTAGGCATCAATATCGAGCAAACCCTGGTTGTTAGGCCACCTGGAGTTCTTACCGATTCTACGTATGTGCAAAATATGTCCGCTTTTAAAGACGTACTAAATCAGCAAACGGGTATAAAAGGTGTGTCCCTATCGACAACCATACCGGGACAGCCGGTAGACTGGAACGCTGGTGGTATAAAACTGGTGGGTACTGATGAATCCGCACAAAAGCAATACCGGGTAATTGGAATGGATCATGAGTATATGAAACAATATGGGATCAAACTCATAGCTGGCCGGTATTTTTCCAAAGATTTCGGAACTGATGACAGTGCGGTAATTTTTAATAAAAAAGGATTTGAGCAATTGGGGTTGAATAAACCAGAAGATGCAATTGGTAAAAAAATTGATTTTTGGTCAAGGCAGTACACTATAGTCGGAGTTGCTGAAAATTTTCATCAACAATCTTTACGGGAAGCTATTGAACCTTTGATATTTCGTTTAATACCCGGTGTACGTGGATACCTGTCAGTAAAAACACCGCCATCACATGCAGGCGAAACTATAGCACTTGTAAAAGCCAACTGGGATAAATTTTTCCCGGGAAATACGTTCGATTATTTTTTCCTGGATGATCATTTTGATGAACAGTATAAGGCAGATCAGCGTTTCGGACAGGTATTTGGATTATTCACTTCTCTGGCAATATTAGTTGCCTGCTTAGGTTTATTTGGCCTTGCTTCATTTACTACCCTTCAACGAACAAAAGAGATTGGCATCAGGAAAGTGTTGGGCGCATCGGTTACCGGCATATTAAAATTGTTATACCAGGAATTTGCGATCCTGCTATTAATATCATTTGTTATAGCTGTGCCATTAGCTTGGTTTACGGTTTCAAGTTGGCTACAGGGATATCCTTTCCGGATCGGTATTCAATGGACTTATTTCATGATTCCCTTTGCAGTCATTCTTGTCATTGCTTTATTGACCGTAAGTTTTCAGTCAGTAAGAGCTGCCCTTACGAACCCTGTGAAAAGTTTAAGGACTGAATAAAAACGAAAGCCATGATCAAAAATTATTTTAAAATAGCCTGGAGAAATCTTTTGCAGAACAAAACATTTTCTCTTATAAATATTTTGGGACTTGCACTTGGAATGACATGCAGTCTTTTGATCATGCTCTGGTTAAAAGATGAAATAAGAAAAGACAAGTTTCATGAAAATGGCAGCCGGTTATACCGGGTAATGGAAAACCAATTTTATTCTGGTGACATATCTACGTTTCCTTCTACGCCGGGGATATTAGCGGAGAACATTGTAAAAGATGTTCCCGAAATAGAAATGGCAAGTCAAATGCTTTGGGAAGAGCAACCACTTTTTACCGTTGGAAATAAATTCGACAAAGAAAAAGGACGATATGTACAGAAAGATTTTCTCAGAATGTTTTCTTTCAAGCTTGCTAAAGGAGATGCAGCTACGGCCCTTGCTAAAACTGACGCTATTGTAATATCGAAAAATTTAGCGAAGAAATATTTTAATGACGAGGATCCGATCGGGAAGATGATCAAGATCGATAACAAGGAGAATGTAATGGTTACCGGTGTACTGGAGGAAATATCAGAATTATCTTCATTGAAGTTTGATTTTTTGTTACACTTTGAACAATGGCAGAAAAAAAATGACTGGGCTAAAGAATGGGGAAATAATGGCCCAAGATGTTATGTGATGCTATCTCCTAATGCATCAATTGATAAAGTGAATGCGAAAATAAAAGGGTATATAAAATCAAAAAATAAGGATAGTAATGTAGACTTGTTTCTCCAAAACTATGGGGAATCCTATTTGTATTCTGATTGGGATAATGGAAAGCAAAACGGCGGTCGTATCGTATATGTAAAAATATTTTCCATAGTTGCGATCATTATTTTATGTATCGCTTGTATCAATTTTATGAACCTTGCTACCGCACGATCTTTAAGAAGAGCAAGAGAGATCGGTGTACGGAAAGTTGTAGGTGCAGGTAAAAGACAATTAGTGGCTCAATTCATTGGCGAATCATTGTTTGTTTCTTTTCTTGCTGTTTGTCTTTCATTACTGATCGTTGCATTGATCATTCCTTCCTTTAATTCCTTAACTGAAAAAAACTTGTCTGTCAATTTTCTTGATCCTTCTTTTTTACTGATCCTTCTTGGATTGACATTGACAACAGGAATTATTTCAGGGTCATATCCTGCAATGTTCATGTCTTCCCTGAAACCAATAATTGTATTAAAAGGATTTTTGAAATTTAATTTCGGCGCCACACTATTTCGAAAAATTCTTGTTGTTTTTCAATTTACCTTATCAATTATATTAATACTTGGAATGATAGTTATCTATCGCCAGATCGATTTTATCCATAACAGAAATCTTGGTTTTTCAAAAGAAGATCTATTATATGTACCATTAGAAGGTGATCTGCAAAAAACCTACCTGACATTTAAAGACGAGTTACTTAAGCAACCTGGTATCAAAGCTGTTTCAAGTGCACAAAGCAGCCCGTTAGAAGTGGGTAGTTCTACACAGGGAGTTCGCTGGCCCGGAAAGGATACTACAAAACTGATCCTGTTTAGCAACAACCCTATTACTTATGACTATGTAAAAACGATGGGTATTGAGTTGATCAATGGAAGAGACTTTGATCCTTCATACAGTCTCGATACTTCAAATTATCTAATCAATGAAGCGGCTGCAAAAAAAATTGGATATGAAGAACCGGTAGGTAAAGAGTTAACAATGTGGGGAGACAAGGGAACCATCGTTGGATTAATGAAAGATTATCATCACAACTCTTTACATGTTCCAATAGAACCATTAATACTTCGGTTATTTAAACAAAGCTGGACACGTGAAGGCGGCTATTGGGGAAATGTGATCGTAAGAACGGAAAAAGGGAAAACGAAACAAGCTATCGCCAGCATCGAAAAACTCTATAAGCAACATAATCCTGGTTTTCCTTTTAAATATTATTTTACTGATGACGAGATCGCAAAAAACTACAAAGCTGAATATACAGTAAGCAAACTCTCCAAATATTTTGCTTTCATAGCCATATTTATTTCCTGTCTTGGTTTATTTGGCCTGGTAACTTTTACGGCAGAGCAAAAGACCAAGGAAATAGGAATACGCAAGGTTCTTGGTGCATCTGTTACAGGAATTGTGAGAATGCTCTCAAAAGATTTTTTAAAGCTTGTGCTTATCGCCGCCATCATTGCTTTCCCGGTTGCATGGTGGGCAATGCATAACTGGTTAGCAGATTTTGCTTATCGTGTTGATATTGGATGGTGGGTTTTTGTTGTAGCCGGTGTTGCTGCATTACTGATCGCATTACTAACTATAAGTTTCCAATCTATAAAAGCCGCAATCGCCAACCCTGTGAAATCATTACGGACCGAATGAGTAATAACTGTATCCGGATCATTCCTGATGCGGTTTTTATTCAGAAGTTCTTTCGCTGACACAAACTACTAATTGGTATCACGAAAATTTCCGCAAGCGGAAAAACAGGAGAGCCTATGTTTAAAAATTATTTTATAGTTGCTTTTCGTAACCTTTTAAAGAGAAAGGGGTTTAGCCTTATCAACATATTGGGTCTTGCAACCGGTATGGCTGTTTGTTTATTGATCGTTTTGTTTATACAAAGCGAATTGAGTTTTGATAAACAACATCAGAACGCAAATAATATTTATCGTGTTGCTCTAGAGCGTTCCTACCCGGGCCGTTCTACGACTTATGCAATTATTCCGCAATCGATCGGTGCTGCTATAAAAACTGAATATCCGGAAGTGCTCGAAAGCACAAGACTTTTCAATTTTGCAGCCAACGGGAATTTCTTTTTACGTATTGGTGAAAAAACATTTGAAGAGAAAAAGGTGCTTGCTGCTGATTCTAATTTTTTCCGGGTATTCACTTGTAAAGTACTTCATGGTGATGCCGCAACTGCATTGGAAAAAGGGCATTCGGCTGTAATTAATGCAACGACGGCAAAAAAATATTTTGGCACAACGGATGTTGTAGGAAAACAATTTGAAACAGACGGAAACGATACTACTGAAACATTTGTTATCACAGCGGTTGTTGCTGATTGGCCTGATAATTCGCATTTTCTTTTTGATATGCTTGTTTCTACAAGTACTTTCCAGTTTACACGCAGGCTTAACTATACAGGATTTGCAGCATATACTTATTTGCTTTTAAACCCTAATTCATCCTATAAAGCGTTAGAGGCAAAATTTCCTGAGGTAATAAAAAAATATGTATCGGGAGAAATTAATAGAACATTTAAACAGAGCTGGGAAGATTTTCAAAAGGCGGGTAATGGTTATTATTATTTTTTACAACCATTAAATAAAATTCACCTCATTTCTGATCTTGAGGCAGAGTTACGGCCAAATGGAAGCATGACGGCCGTATACATTTTTGGCGTTGTAGCCATTTTTATTTTATTACTAGCCTGTATCAATTTTATAAACCTGTCAACAGCACGTTCATTAGAAAGAGCAAAAGAGGTTGGCATCAGGAAAACATTTGGCTCTGATAAAAAATCATTGATAGGTCAGTTTCTTATCGAGTCTGTATTTATAAGTGTAATAAGCATGCTGATCGCATTTGGCATCATCATCTTATTGATCCCTGCATTTAATACAATTTCCGGGAAAGACCTTAGTGTAACTTACTTCCTGCAACTGAAATGGATATTAGTATTGATCGCATTTGTTTTGATCACAGGGATTGTCGCCGGTCTTTACCCTGCGTTTGTACTGTCCTCATTTAATCCTATCATGGTTTTGAAAGGAAGATTCAAGTCAAACCGTTATGGTCTTGCATTGCGCAATGGGCTAGTGATCTTCCAATTTGCAATTTCTGTGATATTGATCATTTCTACAATTGTTGTGAATCGCCAGATGAATTATATGTTGGGCAATAAATTAGGATTTCAAAAAGATCATGTCATTGTATTAGAAAGAACTGACATGGTAGAAAATCAATTGCCAGCTTTTAAAAATGAATTATTGAGCATTCCGGGAATTGAATCAGCAAGCGGTACATCTACAATGCCAGGTAATCAGAATTTTTTTGGAACTACATGGCAGGAAATTGGATCCAAAGCTCCAATGACAGGAAGAGGAATGATCGTTGATGAAGACTATGATAAAACATTAGGACTTGAATTAAAAGAGGGAAGATTTTTTTCTAAAGAATTTTTTACAGATACACTTTCTGTTGTGCTAAATGAAAGAGCTGTAAAAGAACTTGGATTAAAAACGGCACTTGGTTCAAGACTTACAAGCCCGGCCAATCTTTTTAATGCGCCAAATGGCTCTGAATATGTTTATAATGTGGTGGGTGTAGTAAAAGATTTTCATTATCATTCTTTGCACGAGCCGATCTCGCCTTTGGTGATCATCAATTCAAAAAAATTTGGAAACCGTTCAGCTTTGGTAGCGTTAAGAATAAAAGGGGATAATTTTCAAAAAGCTATTAGCGATATTGGATTAGTTTGGAAAAAGTTTGTAAAAGAAAAACCCTTCAATTATTATTTTCTTGATAAATCTTTGGCAGATCAATACCAGGAGGAGCAAAGAACACAGAGGATATTTACAATTTTTTCAGGTCTTGCGATCTTTATTGCATGTATCGGCTTGCTTGGACTTGCTGCTTATGCCACTCAACAGCGTACAAGAGAGATCAGCATAAGAAAAGTACTGGGTGCAAGTGAAGGAAGTATTGTTACAATGCTCTCAAAAGATTTTCTAAAACTTGTATTGCTTTCTTCTGCGATCGCATTTCCAATTGCATGGTGGGGTATGAATAAATGGCTGCAGGATTTTGCTTACAGGATAGATGTAGGCTGGTGGATATTTATTGTTGCCAGTTTAGCTGCTCTATTGATCGCATTATTTACTATAAGCACACAGGCTATCAAAGCAGCCATTACTAATCCTGTAAAAAATTTAAGAGCTGAGTAAAATCTTATCTATGATCAAAAATTATTTCAAAATTGCCTGGAGGAATTTATTTAGAAATAAAGGATTTTCTGCAACGAATTTGCTTGGTCTTACGATCGGCATCACTTGCACCATCTTAATTTCTCTATGGGTAAAGGATGAACTTACTTATGATAAGTTTCATGCTAACTACGGCAGTATTTATAAAATATATGCTAACCGCGATTTCAATAACCAGGTTTTTACGGATCAGAATATGGTGCTCCCTCTTGCAAGCACAATTGAAAAAGCGATTCCACAAATAAAACAGGCTGTAGTTACCACACACAGGCAACCACATATATTGGCTTACGGCGATAAAAAAATTAAGAAAGAAGGCTATACAGTAGGGGATCATTTTTTTGAAATGTTCTCATGGAAGTTTATTAAAGGCAATGCGACTACTGCGCTTCCTGATGCATATTCAATCGTAATAACGAAATCTACAGCGAAAGCATTTTTTGGGAACGATGATCCTATCAATAAAGTAATAAAGATCGATAATGAATATGATGCAAAAGTTACAGCAATTGTTGCTGATGTGCCCGGCAACTCTACTTTGCAATTTGATTTTGTAAATGCATTTAACTATAACAATGATCATTTAAAAAGAGCCATGGCCAACTGGCAAAACTCTTCATGGAATGTTTTTGTTCAGGTAACCCAGCAGTCAGATCTGAAACAGGTTGAAAAAAGCATTAATGATATAAAGTATCAACATGATGAAAGTGATAAAAGAATAAGCACCTATTTCGGGTTTCCAATGAGCAAATGGCGTTTGCAAAGCGAATTCAAAGATGGAAAGAACACTGGAGGGATGATCGAATATGTTCGTCTTTTTAGCATCATTGCAATTATTATTTTATTAATTGCCTGCGTCAACTTTATGAATCTTTCCACTGCTCGTTCTGGAAAAAGAGCAAGGGAAGTTGGGGTAAGGAAAACATTGGGATCAGGGAAAGGACAACTTATATTTCAATTCTTTTCTGAGTCGATCATTTTGGCGTCGATTGCTTTTGTTCTTTCGGTGCTTGCTGTTTTCTTGTTGTTGCCATTTTTCAATGATCTTGTTGTTAAGCACTTGTCATTGGATCTTTCACAACCATTATTTTGGTTGGCTGCAATTGCATTGATAATTTTTACAGGCGTTGTTGCCGGAAGTTATCCTGCATTATACTTGTCATCGTTTAATCCAGTAAAAGTTTTAAAAGGAACTTTTCTTGCCGGCAAAAAAAGTGCATTGCCAAGACATATTCTTGTAGTGGGACAATTTGCAATTTCTATTCTTCTTATTTCAGCAACAATAATTATTTATCAGCAAATACAACATATCAAGAATCGGGATATGGGTTATGACCCTAATAATCTTATAATGGTACCAAGTACCGGGGATACACAAAAAAATTATGCAGCAATAGGCGAGGAACTGATGAAAACGGGTATGGTCAATATTGTAAACAGATCCTTTTCACCTATAACAGAAATATGGTGGAAAATGCCTGCTCCTGATTGGGATGGGAAACCGGCAGGCGCCCAGCTTATTGTTGCAGGCATGGCAACAGATATTAACTATACAAAAACGATGGGTGTAAAGATCATTGAAGGAAAAGATTTTTCAGGAGTGCCCGCTGACTCAGCAAACATGCTGATCAATGAGGCAGCGGTAAAAGCAATGGGTTTAAAAAATCCTATTGGAACACAATTCAGGAATGGTAGAAATAAGCATACAGTTATTGGTGTCACAAGTAATATCGTTATGGAGTCGCCATTCAAGGCAGTGGATCCAATGCTTGTTTATTTTGATCCCGGGAATTCCAATTCAATAAACATCAGGTTAAAATCTTCAGTAAAACCTCAACAGGCATTAAAAGCAATTGAAGAAGTATTTAAAAAATATAACCCTGCAGTTCCATTCGATTACAA
>DATDCP010000451.1:0-4590 GCA_036524255.1 Chitinophagaceae bacterium | reverse complement strand
CATGTCAGACATTGCATCAAGAGTAAAGAAAATCATAGTAGACAAATTAGGCGTTGATGAAGCTGAAGTAACTAACGAAGCTTCTTTCACTAATGATTTAGGTGCCGACTCACTCGACACCGTAGAGTTGATCATGGAATTCGAAAAGGAATTTAATATCTCCATTCCTGATGAGCAGGCAGAAACCATTACAACTGTTGGCCAGGCAATTGCATACCTGGAAGAAAATGCAAAATAATTTATCTCGCCCCGGGCGGGATATATATGCATGTCCCGTTTGAAGCGGGAGAATAGATTTTATCCGCCTTCTGCTGGTATCGGGGAAGGCGGTTTTACTTACATTATAGCTGCTTAACTTTAATTAAAATTTGAGCTGGCAAATATGGAATTGAAAAGAGTAGTAGTAACAGGATTGGGGGCTATCACGCCGATTGGCAATACTATTGATGAATACTGGAACGGGTTGATCAATGGTGTTTCTGGTGCGGATATGATCACCCTTTTTGATGCTTCGAAATTCAAAACAAAATTTGCCTGCGAGATAAAAGGGTTTGAACCGACATCATTTCTTGAAAAAAAAGAAGCAAGAAAGATCGATCGGTTTACACAAATTGCATTGGTTGCAAGCGACCAGGCCGTTAGCGATGCTGGCATTACAAAAGACAATGTCAATACTGATAGGGTTGGTGTTGTGTTTGCAAGTGGTATCGGTGGTCTTATTACTTTCCAGGAAGAAGTAATGAATTTTGCAAAAGGTGATGGCACTCCTCGCTTCAACCCATTCTTTATTCCAAAAATGATCCTTGATATTGCTGCAGGGCAAATATCAATGCGTCACGGCTTCAGAGGGCCAAACTTTGCAGTAGTTAGTGCCTGTGCATCTTCTACCAATGCAATGATGGAAGCTTCCAATCTTATTCGTTTAGGTAAAGCAGATATTATTCTTACAGGTGGTTCTGAAAGTGTGATAAGTGAAGCGGGTGTGGGCGGGTTTAATGCTATGAAAGCATTGAGCGAAAGAAATGATGAACCAAAAACGGCGAGCCGTCCTTATGATAAAGACCGCGATGGATTTGTAATGGGTGAAGGCGCCGGGGTTGTTATCCTCGAATCTCTTGATCATGCAATAGCAAGAGGCGCAAAAATTTATTGTGAACTGGCCGGTTCTGGTGCTACAGCTGATGCACATCATATTACCGCTCCGCATCCGGAAGGATTAGGCGCAAAGAATGTAATGAATGCAGCCCTTGAAGATGCAGGCATGAAACCCGAAGACATTCATTATATAAACACACATGGCACTTCAACCCCGCTTGGCGATATTGCCGAAGTAAAAGCCATTGTTGATGTTTTTGGCGAACATGCTTATAATGTAAATATCAGTTCCTCTAAATCAATGACAGGGCACTGTCTTGGTGCAGCCGGTGTTATTGAAGCAATTGCATGTATAAAAGCAGTAATGCATGATATCGTACCGCCAACGATCAATCATTTTACAGATGATCCTGAATTGGACCCCAGGTTGAATTTTACTTTTCATAAAGCACAGAAACGTACCGTGAATGCTGCGTTAAGTAATACGTTTGGTTTCGGCGGTCACAATGCATGTGTGATCGTAAAAAAATACAAATAGAATCTCAATTCAAGCCTCTCAGTAATTCTTCACAGAATTTTTCGTAGCTTTTGGCCGTGGATTTTTTTAAGCAATTTTTTAAAGAAAGGGCTGGCGCTTCATTTAAGAAGCAATTAAAAAACGTACTCGGTTTCAGCCCGGATAATATTTCCCTTTATAAAACTGCACTCACGCATCGTTCCGTCAGGGAAAATGCCGATGAAAACAATGAGCGTCTCGAATATCTTGGAGATGCGGTGCTTAGCGCTTTAGTGGCTGATTATCTTTTTATGCGTTACCCATATAAAGAAGAAGGATTTTTGACAGAGATGCGTAGTAAAATGGTAAACCGCCAGCAATTAAATGAGATCGCTTTGCGAATGGGCTTGAAAAAGATCACCCTGTATAATAAATCAGATGGCTCTTTAAAGATCAGCCAGATCTTTGGAAATACATTAGAAGCATTGGTTGGCGCCATTTACCTTGACAGAGGCTATAAAAAAACCGCTAAATGGGTCACTGAAAGAATTATTTTACCTCACATGTTTATTGACGATCTCGAGCTACTGGAAATAAATCATAAGAATAAGCTTTACGGCTGGGCCAATAAAAACGGAAAGGTGCTTGAGTTTGAAACCGTGGAAGAAAGAGTTGAAAATGGCCGCAGGCTTTTTACTATAGCTGCCGTTGTTGATGGAAGTAAAATAGCAGAAGGGAAAGCATTTAATAAGAAAGACGCTTCACAAATAGCAGCACAGATGGCAGTAGTAATGTTGGGCATCATGACTGCCGAAACTCCTGCTGAAAACGATCCGGAAAACAGGTGATCCTTACTTAATTTCTTCGCACAACTCTATCAATACCCCATTTGTCGATTTTGGATGAAGAAAGCAGACTAATTTATTGTCAGCACCTTTTTTGGGATTTTCGTTTAGCAAAATGAAGCCTTCACTTTTCAACCTTTCCATTTCTGATTCAATATTTTCAACCTCAAAAGCTATATGATGTAAGCTCTCGCCTTTTTTTTCTATGAATTTTGCGATCACACCATTTTCATCGATGCTTTCTAACAACTCGATCTTGGTATCCCCGGTTTTGAAAAAAGCTGTATTTACTTTCTCACTTTCCACGGTCTCTGTTTTATAACACTGACTTTTCAGCAGCTTTTCAAATAAAGGCACGGAATCTGCCAATGTTTTTACAGCGATACCAATATGTTCAACTTTTAGCATGGCTTTTTGTTTGATTATAAAGGTCTTACGATTTTGGTAAAAATAGCTCTTAGAGATGAAAATAGCCTTTTGAAGTCAGCTCTTTAGAGTTAATTTTGTAGTCGGTCAAATTTACAATCAAATTAATATGTTGAAATTTCCTATATACCTTGATCATAATGCTACCACACCTTGCGATCCAAGAGTTGTTGAAGCCATGATACCTTATTTTACCAATAGTTTTGGCAATGCTGCAAGTCGCAATCATCCTTTTGGATGGCAAGCTGAAGAAGCTGTTGACTATGCTCGTGAGCAAGTAGCAAAATTAATTGGAGCAGACCCCAAAGAAATAATTTTTACTTCCGGTGCTACTGAAGCAGACAACCTTGCAATAAAAGGAGTGTTTGAAATGTATGCAAGCAAAGGCAATCATATCATCACTTGCAATATCGAACATAAAGCGGTGCTTGATACTTGTAAGCATATTGAAAAGGAAGGGGGCGAGGTAACTTATTTGAAAGTAAATCCAGATGGCCTGATCGATATGAAAGAATTGGAGGCCGCCATCAAACCAACTACCATTCTTATTGCTATCATGTATGCTAATAATGAGATTGGAACGGTAATGCCGATGAAAGAGATCAGCGCATTAGCAAAAAAGAAAGGCATACTTGTTTTTTCAGATGCAACACAGGCGGTTGGAAAGATCCCTGTTGATGTAAATAAAGATGGAATTGACCTGATGGCATTTACAGCACACAAAATGTATGGTCCGAAAGGAGTTGGTGCATTATATGTTCGCAGAAAAAATCCAAGAGTAAAAGTAACAGCGCAAATGGATGGCGGCGGCCACGAACGTGGAATGCGCAGTGGTACATTAAATGTTCCTGGAATTGTAGGTTTCGGTAAAGCATGTGAAATATGCCTGAACGAAATGGAAGAAGAAACAAAAAGAATAAGTGCATTAAGAGATAAATTGGAAATTGCTTTAATGAAGACAGAAGAAGCATACATTAATGGAAGCACACAACATCGTTTGCCACATGTTACCAATATTTCTTTTAAATACGTAGAAGGAGAAGGTTTGCTGATGGGTTTCAATAAAGACATTGCAGTATCATCAGGTTCTGCATGTACATCAGCTTCACTTGAACCATCATATGTGCTAAAAGCACTTGGTCTTGGCGATGATCTGGCACATAGTTCGCTTCGTTTTGGATTAGGAAGATTTACAACGGAAGACCAGATCGATTATACAGTTGAAGCAGTTACAAAAACTGTAAATAAGTTAAGAGAAATGAGTCCGCTCTGGGAAATGTATAAGGAAGGAATTGACATGAATAGCATTGAATGGGCTCATCATTAGAATTTACGATTTACGATTGCGGATTTTAGATTTCGTTCCGCATTGTAAATAACTTAGAAATCTGAAATCAAAAACCTAAAATCTAAAATTAATCATATGGCATACTCAGATAAAGTGATCGATCACTACCAGAACCCAAAAAATGTGGGTACTCTGGATAAAAGCAAACAAAACGTAGGCACAGGTCTTGTTGGCGCACCTGAGTGTGGTGACGTTATGCGTTTGCAAATTGAAGTAGATGATAATGGATTAATAAAAGATGCAAAGTTCAAAACCTTTGGTTGCGGCTCTGCTATCGCTTCTTCTTCTTTAGCGACTGAGTGGTTAAAAGGAAAAACTGTTGATGAAGCAATAAAGATCGACAACATGGAAATCGTGGAAGAACTCCATCTTCCTCCGGT
>DATDCP010000450.1:0-8577 GCA_036524255.1 Chitinophagaceae bacterium | reverse complement strand
GGTATCCATAAAAGGAAAGAGCCATTATCAGAAAAAACTTTTGATCTGAACAAAATGTCTTTCCCATAAAACTTCAAGCTGCCTGCTAAACCATAATGTCGGCCAAAAATACCGGAAGACTGCTTTACTGAATCGGGTAATGAGTTAAAAAATTTTTCTGTTTTTTCAGTTATTTCCTTCCATCCCAGCATATCGGCAAAATCCATTGGTAACTCATGATCTTTTTGATCTTCCCATTTCAGCAAACCAATTTTATCTATTCCTTTTTCCTTATAAAATGTCGCAAGTTTTTCAGGGCTTTTCATAGGTAAACCAATTGGAATGAATGGTACCGTCAGCACTATTATGAGCGCAACAATTATATAGCGCATCCATCTCCTTGTTGAAAATATTTTTTCCCATGCCGTTCCGCCGGCTGCAAGTAATACAGGATATATTCCGAGAGCATAATAGCTTTTACCGCTTCCGAGGATCAATAAAAAAATTACAGAAATATAGATCCATCCAAAAATTCTGTAAGCAGAATTTTTAA
Organism: Chitinophagaceae bacterium; assembly: GCA_036524255.1. GTDB lineage: Bacteria > Bacteroidota > Bacteroidia > Chitinophagales > Chitinophagaceae > VBAS01. The sequence goes on along the minus strand of DATDCP010000450.1, from coordinate 8,045 downwards.
AAAACCATATCAACCCGGCGATCCAAATTATTAATACGGGAAACAATAAAAGAAACTGGTCTTTTATAAAATCCAGCGGATTGACATAAAGAAGCTGTGTTTCCCGCAACTCTTTCATATGGTGGATCAATGGCCATTTGTGTGCATACTGCCACCAAACATTTGGTAAGATCAACAGTAATGCAATTCCAAATACTTTATAAATGTTTTTTTGTAAGAGAATTTTTCTATGCGTTGTCAATAATATCCCAATAAAAATTGATGCGATCAGGAAAATGACCGAGTATTTGCTCCACCAACCTAATGCAAGACATATAGCCAACCATAAAAGATCTTTTTGATGATTTGTTTGAATAAATTTTATCAGGAAATAAAGACTGCATGTCCAGAAAAATATATCAAGAATATTAGGTTGAAATAAAATATGAATTCTTAAAAACGCTCCGGATATCACACCAAAGCCGGCGAGAAATTGAGCAAAAGCTTTTCCGCCTAATCTTGCTGTTATGAGACAAGTGACGACCACCGTTAAAGCACCGATAAGGGCTGGCCAGAATCTTACTAACCATTCTTTATTTCCAAACCATGAGGAAATATATCCGAGATAAGAAAGTAATGGCGGATTTTCCAGGTAGCCAAGGTCAAGATGTTGTCCTTGCTGAAAATATAAATATTCGTCCCGTTGCAATTCAAATGCAGGATGAATAAGAAGGAAAGGGATGAGAAATTTTAAAACTGCTAATGAAAGAATGACCGGTTTATTTGGTGCAACTGGCTGTATCATCACCAACAAGATACTATCAATCCTGAATTCAGAAAACAGTTAAGGCCTTTTTAATACGGCCAAGGGTTTCCTCTTTGCCTAAGATTTCAGCGATATCAAAAACCCCGGGCCCGAATTTTCCTCCAACGAGCATGATACGTAATGGCAACAGAACTTCCCCAGGTTTTATTTGATTTACAGCGGCTATTTCTTTGAAGCTACTTTCAAGAGTAATCGCTTTCCAGTCATTATTCAATTCATAATTACGGATCACTTCAGCAAAGAATAATTGTTTGGCTTCATTCCATTTAGGTTTTACCGCATCCACATCCCCTTTTTCCGGCGATATAAAAAAGAAATATGACTGATCATAAAAGTCTGTAAGTAAAGTGCAACGATCTTTAACCAATCTTATGACTTTGCTTAAAATAGAATCATCAACAGCTGTGATACCTTTTTCAAGCAATAGACTCATAACTGTTGACTGTAGGCTGTCGACTGAGGACTTCTTTATCCATTCATGATTGAACCATTTTGCTTTTTCATAATCAAATTTGGCACCGCCGCTATGCACTCTCTCAATAGAAAATTTCCCAATCAACTCTTCTTTGGTAAAAATTTCTTGTTCAGTTCCGTCATTCCAGCCGAGTAATGCAAGCAGATTGATAAAGGCTTCAGGCAAAAATCCTTTCTCCTTAAATCCTTCTGTCAGTTCATTTGTTTTTGGATCGCTCCAGTTCATAGCAAAAACAGGAAACCCATATTTGGCGCCATCCCGTTTACTTAGTTTACCATTTGGACCAAGTATCAATGGAAGATGAGCCCATTGCGGCATTTTATTTAAACCAAATAAATATTTCCATAATAAAACATGTATTGGCGCACTGGGTAGCCATTCTTCTCCACGAAATGCGTGAGAAATTTTCATGAGGTGATCATCAACAACAACGGCCAAATGATAAGTTGGCATTCCATCCGCTTTCAATAAAACCTTATCATCAATGGTGGAAGTATCAAAACTTACTTCACCACGGATGATATCCGTAAAAGAAACCGTTTCATGTTCCGGCATTTTTATTCTTATTACATACCTGACATTTTCATCGAGCAATTTTTTTGTTTCATCGGCAGACAGTGAAACTGAATTCCTCATTTTCATTCTTATACTTCCATCATATTGTGGTGAAGGATTTTGCTCTGTTTTAAAATCATGCCGCATTTTTTCCAGGTCTCCAGGAGTATCGAAAGCATAATATGCATGACCATCTTTTACTAATTGTTCAGCATATTTTCTATACAGCCCTTTTCTCTCACTTTGCCGGTAAGGTCCATAATTACCTCCATGTACTGAACTTTCAGTTGGTTCAAGCCCGGCCCATTTTAAACAATTGAAAATATATTCCTCAGCTCCGGCTACATAGCGGCTTTGATCGGTGTCTTCGATCCTTAAAACAAAATCGCCATCATATTTTTTTGCAAAAAGGCAATTGTATAAAACAGTTCTCATTCCGCCAAGATGCAAGCCACCAGTAGGTGATGGAGCAAATCTTACCCTTACTCTTTTATCCATAGACGGCAAAGATAAGTTTCGAAATTCTTCAATGGGCAGCAATAAAAAAAACCGTCCGAAGACGGTCTTTGATTCGTGGGATCGGATAATTTATGGTAGCAGTATGGTTATTGGCAAAACGCCATCTATAGTAATCACAGCAACCTTATCACAAGTACCATCGCCATAATCAAGGACGGCAAAATGTGATTGTGCCTGAATCTTCATTTTACCTTTTGATACATTATGACAAGTTGTTTTCTTTTCAAGTGCTTCTAATATTGTAACAGTTCTTGTTTTACCTGCAGGGTTTGTTACAGTATGGCTACCTGTAACAGAATACACATCATCCAAAAAATTTAATGGGGTGCTGGCTCCTGCTGTTTGTGAAACATTCTTTGTTCCTTCATGTGACCAGTAATAGCCGCCTAAAGGTTCTATAACTCGTCCGTTAGAAATTTGCCTGGTCCAGCTCACACCGTTTGGTGTGCTGGTATTTGTCCATGTAATAGTCCCTTCTACTTTATAACCAACAGTGCTGTAGTTAGTAAAGGTCATTACTGCAGTTGCTCCGGGGCGATGAACAGAATCAGAAAGAACGATATTGATCTTACCTGCCCTGTTAACACCATCAATGCTTGTACAACCATTTCCAAAATCGATCACGATTGTTTTGGGAAACGCATTTTGCGGAGTGATATTTACAGTAGCACAGCTAAGTGCATCTGTCATTTGAAATACCTGGGTTAAACGACCTGCCATAAGACCTGCGTTGGCAGCGGCTTCAAAGAAAACTACATTGGCATCATCGTTTATAGCTTCAGATACTGCCTGGTTTTCGGTTAATTTGAAAGTTGTTTCAAATTCAGGATCTGGTTCGGTTTCTTCTTTTTGACAGGCAGTAAAGAAAAATAGGGAAGGAAGAGACAAAAGAGCAAAGATTTTTTTTAGTTTCATAGAGATTGAATTTTAAGTTCGCAATAAGACCTACAAAAGTCTAAAACGATTAACAAGGAAAGAAATTACTTTGAAAAATGTTTTACTTCGTAAAAACGCCAGGTTGGCTCAAGAAGATCTACGATTCGTATATATGGAGCATACCGGAAAGTGATAAAACCCTTTACCTGACTTTTGATGATGGGCCTCATCCTGAAGCAACTTCATTTGTTTTGAAAGAATTGAAAAAGTACAATGTTTTAGCCACCTTTTTTTGTATAGGTAAAAATGTTGTTGCGTATCCTGATATCTATAAACAGATAATAAGCGGAGGTCACTCTGTAGGCAATCATACTTACAATCATTTGAATGGATGGAAAACAAATAATGATGATTATTTGAATGACATAGCACTTGCCTCCAATGAAATTGATAGTTATTTGTTCAGACCTCCCTACGGCCGCATTACTTCATACCAGGCAAAAAATTTGAAAACAGTAATGAAGGGAAAAGAACCAAAAGTTATAATGTGGGATGTTTTAAGCGGAGACTTTGATACTTCCTGTTCACCTCAACAATGCCTGGCAAATGTTTTATTTGCATCAGTTCCCGGATCGATCATAGTTTTTCATGATAGTGAAAAAGCCTTTTCCAGACTGGAATACACACTTCCAAAAATTCTTCATTATTTCTTCGAAAAAGGGTATTTATTTAAGGCACTTTAGAAATAAAATCTTCTTCACCTATATAAATAAATAGGGCCTGGGTAGAAACCCTGGCCCGTTTTTAATCCGTACCCTATGAAAACTGGTTTAAAGGTATAATAATTTTTTAATTACGGCAAAGTAATATTATGGGGAATCCCGTTGATGGTTACCAGTGCCTTGTTATCACAGTCTCCATTACCGTAGTTTATGGTTGCGACCCATGGGGAACTAGTCGTAAGATTTAATCTGGCTACACGGTTAATACCTTTTACCAGCCAACGGCAGCTGAACTTTTTGATCAATGGATCAGTTATCTCAGAATTCCAAGCAATTAATAGATCACTTCTTTTTACTTTACCACGTGCACTGCCTTCAATTTTATAGATATCATCAAGATGATTGAAAGGAGTACAAGTACCCTCAACCTGTGTTACTGCTTTAGTGCTATTCCATTCCGTATAATTTCCATTTGGTTTGCTAAGTTTTGCATTTTCAACTACTACTTTCCATTTATGTCTTGTGCAAATAGCAGAAATTACTTCACCCTCGTTGGTTATAGTAAGAGTCCCCTGTATCTTGGTGCTATCAACCATATAGTTTTCGAAAGTTGTAGTTGCCTTAGCACCCGGCACAAAAAGCCTGTTTGTATAAGTAACAATTATTTTTCCTGAACGAGTTCTTCCATCACGAGCCGTACAGCCTGTGCCAAAATCCATCACTACTTTTACAGGGAACGGGTCCGTATTGCTGAGGTGAGTAATAGTTACATCGGGGCATGCAGTAAGCCTGGCAGTTCCTCCATCAGATGCTCCCGGGCTCATTCGGCCAAATACACCGGTGCCGCCAAAACCAACATCGGCATTAACGCCTAAAACGTTGTCGAAAACTTCATTGAAAATATCATCAGATTCAGCGTCGGCTTCGGAAGATGCCTCGGATGCAAATTCTTCCTGTGTGGTGTCTTCACTAACTTCTTTTGAGCATGAACCAAATACAATAAGCAACAAAAAAACAATGGCAGCAAGGCGGGTAGGACTGAAAATCAGTTTCATAATATAGATTTTGTAGGTTTACAAATAACGATTCTGTGACGTCAAATATTGAACTTAGTTTAAGGCTTTGTTAAGATTTTTCAGGCTATTTATCTTTGAAAATCAGCATAAAAATATGATAATCGACACCCATAGTCACATTTACCTGCCTGAGTTTGATGCAGATAGGGACTCAATGCTAACGAGGGCTGAAAATGAAGGAATTAGCCTTGTTTTGATGCCTGCAGTTGATCAGGAAACTCATTTGGCTATGCTTAAGACCGAAGAAGATTTTCCGGGGAAATGCCTTTCAATGATGGGGCTCCACCCCTGTTCGGTAAAAGAGGGATATAAGCAAGAACTCAAAATAGCAGAAGAATACCTGGAAAAAAGAAGATTTGTGGCAGTTGGGGAAACTGGCCTTGATTTTTATTGGGACAAGACATTTACTAAGGAGCAATACGAGTCTTTTCAAATTCAAATTGAGTGGGCAAAACATTACGAAATACCAGTGGTTATTCATTCACGAAATTCAATTGATGAATGTATTACTAAGATCAGAGAAAATCAACATGGAAATTTGAAAGGGGTTTTTCATTGTTTTTCAGGAGATGAAAGACAGGCGAAAGCGATAATTGATCTTGGATTTTATTTAGGGATAGGAGGGGTAATTACATTTAAAAACTCAGGTTTGGATAAAGTAATGGCAGATATTAATATGAAGAATGTGGTACTGGAAACGGATGCACCCTATTTGGCGCCTGTTCCGTTTAGAGGAAAGAGAAATGAATGCAGCTACTTAAAATATGTTGTAGAAAAAATAGCTGAAATAAAAAATGTTGCGAAAGAAGAGGTCGCAAACATAACCACTAAGAATGCGAAAGATTTATTCAACATCTGAAACGCTAACTGTATTTTTGCCGCCCCGGAGACCAGTCCCGATTAATCGGGATGGTTGAAGAGGTCCCGATTTGTCGGGAGAAAGTGTGTATATGAGAAACTATTGATGAATAGCCTCAATATTCAAAAAACATAATAATTAAATATTGGAGACTTGTCCGAGTGGTTGAAGGAGCACGCCTGGAAAGTGTGTATACCTCAAAAGGGTATCGAGGGTTCGAATCCCTCAGTCTCCGCTAATGAAACCTGAAAAATTTTATGTGTATATCCTTCAAAGCTTGAAGGATTTTTCCTTTTATGTGGGCCAGTGTGATGACCTTGATTATCGTATGTCAAAACATGCCGACGGAATGAGTAAATACACTTCAACCAAAAGGCCCTTACGTTTAGTTTATTTTGAATCATTTAATTCCAGAAGTAAAGCAATTATCAGAGAAAAGGAAATTAAAAAAATGAAAAGTAGAAAATATATAGAAAGCTTGGTTTCTGAATGAGAAAGAGTTTAAAATAATTGGTTGAAGAGGTCCCGACCTGTCGGGGAAAGTGTGCATACGGGAAACGAATCCCTTGGTCTCCGCAAATCTTAATTCATTTGCTGCTCAGGAATAATTCGTTCAAGTTCTTCCCTATTTAGTGGATGTTTATTCCAGTCAGGATCATATTTTACAAACCACGAGAGCCAAATGCTTCTTGATATGCGCATCATCCATGGTTGCGTAACAACTAAAAGTACTGCGTTAGTGATCATCCAATAAAAAAAGCGATTATCACGGACTGACATTCCTATCAATACAAACCATGCTATAAATGTAGTTACGCTTATTGCCACTCCCATTGCATAGCTAACATAGCCGGTACCATAATAAAATCCCGGTTCTTTTTCAGTTGGCTGTCCGCATACCGCACAGGTTTTAGGCATTGCCATATTTTTTTTCAGGCTAATGCTAACGTTGTTTGTAAAAAGTTTTCCCTCTCTGCATCTTGGACAACGACAACCTAAAGTTGAAATAAGATAACTACGCTTCTTTTTATTGGGCATTATTTTGTGATATAAAATGTGAAATTATTTTTTGTAATGATACAGCGGGGACGACACCAGGTTGTCGCCACAATATATTTCCTTTTTGAAAGAGCATAAGAGTAGGCACACTGGTTACGTTATATTGAGAGGAAGCCACCGGACTTTTGTCAATATCAACCTTGATGATCCTTATGTCATCGCCCATTTTTTCACGAAGTTCCTCCAATATTGGTTTCATCAATTTGCAGGGACCGCACCATTCTGCAAAAAAATCAACCAGCACAGGTTTATCACCATTGATAATGTCGCCAAATTTTTCGTTCATTTCTTTTCTTGCGAGGCTCGCCAAAGCGTGACGAAGCAATCTCCTCGCTATTTTTTATTCTCTTTTTTAAATATGCTCAAAAACAATCCCCCCATTACTGCACCATAAGCTGTACTGTTATGCCATTTTGAAGTGATCATGCAAGTACCGCTGTTGCACCCCACTAATTTCCAATACAAAAACCCTGCAACGGCGCCCAGCACGATGCCAATTATCAATAATTTATTTTGGAAAAGAAAAATTTTCATAAACCGCAAAGGTCTGCAAAAGCATTGGAATGAAAGGTGATTAATGTTACTAAATTCAGGCAGTTCCCTTTAATATTTTATGCCAGTAAAGCCAGGGCAAAATATATTTCTTTAATAACCACATGCTTCTTCTTGGCTTTGCCTGGTCAAACGGAAATGTTTCCATCACTTTGTTATCATAACCAAATTCTGCAAGTACGAGTTTGCCATATCCAACCGTTAATGGACAACTTCCGTATCCTGAATATTTTTCGGTCATTGATCTGTGTTCTATCAATGCAATAAGATTACTTACAAGGACTGGTACTTGTTTTCTTACGGCCGCACCTGTTTTTGCATTCGGTGTGTTAGTAACATCACCCAGGGAAAATATGTTCTTATACTTTGTGTGTTGCAATGTGAATTTATTTACATCAACCCATCCTTTTGTATCAACTAATAAACTTTGACGAATAAAATCCGGTGCACTTTGTGGAGGCGTTACATGGATCATATCGTATTTTTTTGTAATAGTAACGCTACCCGGACCATCCATTAATCTGAAAGTTGCTTCTTTTTTATCACC
>DATDCP010000449.1:0-2553 GCA_036524255.1 Chitinophagaceae bacterium | reverse complement strand
TTTCTCCAATCTTTTTTAGATAGCTCCAGGTTTCCAAAATCATTTAATTCTTCGCGAAGCAATTTGTTTTTTTCCTTAAAGTCGCTGGTGCCAAGATGGAAGAGATCCGAATCACAAATTATTTGCTCGATCAAAGTATGTGGCGTTTGTGGCAAGCGGGTTGCGGTGATACAACCGACGACCTTATTAATTACTTGCTGATCTACTTGATGCTCATTTAAAAATTTTGTGGCCAATTCAATACTTAGATTCTCGTGGCCTGCTGCCTGTCCACCGCTATACCCTGTATCATGAAACCATGCAGCGAGCAATAATGCAAAGCGATCCTCATCCTCGAGATGATAATACTCAGCCATTGTTTCGCAGCCAGCTACCACTTCCTGGGTATGTTGTAATGTGTGGAAATGGATTTTTTTATCAACTTTATTAATGAAAAGATCTGAAACAAAATCCTGTGCTGCAGATAATGTCCTGAATTGTTCTTCGGTCATGTTATAAAGATATAATTTTATAAATTTACTCAAAGTAATACGATGGAAAGATTTAAATTTTTGAAGGGACTTTATTACATCTTAAGCAGCCTGGTCATTTTTACAATTAGCTGTAAGCCGAAAAAGTATGTATATAAATCTCCACCGCATTATAATTTTGCACAGCCTGTAACTTTTAAATTAGATATTAAGTTAAAGGAGATCTCGGGTATTGTTTGGGATACCCACAAGGACCAATTTATTGCGCATAACGATGAGCTGGGCCAGGTATATTTTCTTGACAGGTCAGCTGGTTCGATCATGGGCCAGCCATTTGTTTTTAGTGAAGCAAAAGGAGATTATGAAGACGTCGCTATGATCGGTCCGGATATTTATGTGTTAAGAAGTGATGGCGCCATTTTCAAGATTGGGATTGATAGTTCAGGTAATAGAAACAGCACCGATCTTGGTAAGATCGGGCTATCAGACAAAAATGACTTTGAATCGCTTTATTATGATGCTGAAAAAAAAGCATTGATCATGATCTGTAAGAATTGTGACAGTGACGATAAGAAAGTAGTGAGTGCTTTTGCTTATTATCCCGATTCGATCGGATTTGTTACAAAACCCGTTTTTCAAATTGATGCAGCAAAAATAAAAGGGCTTTCTCCCCGGGAAACTTCGAAATTCCAACCATCTGCCGCAAGAATACACCCCGTATTAAAAAAATTATTTATGATTTCTTCAGCCAGCAACCAGTTAGTAGTAGCAGATAGCAATGGTGAAGTGGAAGGCGTATACATGCTGGCAAATAAATTGTTTGCTCAACCAGAAGGCTTGACTTTCAAAAGCAATGGTGAAATGTGGATTTCCAATGAAGGAGTTGCTTCCAGAGCAACGTTGGTCAAATTTATTTATACACCATAAGAAGTTACTTCATTTTTCCAATCCTTCCGCCTTTAATGCTCTCCTGGCAATATATCTTTTTTCAATGCGATGAATGATATTAAGGGATAATACCAACCAAATAAATCCAACAGCGATCCCGGCGATCACATCACTGGCATAATGTACGTTCAGGTATATCCTGCTAAAGGCTATTAACAGGATCAAAATCCCAAGGACCGCCATCAACGTGATCCGCAGCCACATCGTTTTTACTTCATGCCAGATCATATGAATGAAGAGTCCATAAAAAACAACACTGATCAGGGCATGACCACTGGGGAAACTATATCCTGATACATCATCGATCACGGGCTGTAAGGGACGATTGCGTTGAAAGAAAAATTTCAACATAAACATCAGTAATAAACTGCTGAGCGATAACGCGGCGACCCTTGTGGCAAACCATCTTTCTTTTCTATAAATGAAAAAAAGGATCAAAATAAAATTCAACGGGATCAGCAGGTTATGCTTCCCAAGAAATGTTATAACCAGCATCAGCTTTGTCATGCCTGGGTTAATATATGGTTTTACGGCATTATACACGTTTTCATCAAATTGTAAGCTTTCCAATATAAAAACCATTCTTACCGCATAAATAAAAATGATAAGCGCAAAAAGTAAAAGCAATACAAATAGCAATTCCGTGGTAAATATTGAATACCACGGTTTTTTTGTTTTTGCAGTAGATTGTGTTCCCATTTTACATCAGATCTTTAATGCAAATAATTCAATATTCTCATTTTTCCCTTTCAGATCTGCTTCTCCCATACTTTCACTTTGCCAGTCTTTCATGTCAACCAGGTCCATTATATCTTTTGACACAAGAAATTTTTGATTCAGATCGGTGCAAGCACTGCGTATTCTTGATGCTGTATTGATCGTATTGCCACTCATCACTAATTCTTTTTTTGAAATACCTACTTGTCCGACTGTAACCGGACCGGCATGTATACCGGCCTTATATTCAGGAACAATATCATAATTCCTCATAAAAACATCGGTGTTTGTATTTAATATTTTTCTTGATTCGATCAATGAATCAATTGCTTTTCGTGCATTTTCTCTTGAACTGGGCCACCACGCAACGATCTCGTCTCCTACATACTGATAAATACGTCCATCATGTTCCATGATA
>DATDCP010000448.1:0-2376 GCA_036524255.1 Chitinophagaceae bacterium | reverse complement strand
TTTTTATTGCCGGTATTTTATCGATCCATTTCACCAGCCATCCTATTCTAAAATAAAATACTGTTAAAACTATAAAGGCAATGGATGCACCGATAATTCCAATATCCTTTATCCATACCATCCAAACCGATAAACTTACGTTGGCAATACCAGATCGTAGAATAAACAATCCTAAAAGACCAAAAAAAATAGTAACCAGGAGCTGGCTAATACTGCCAAGGATAGTAAGTGATATAACTCTTAAACGATTTCCGTCATCCATATAAAGAACTCTGCCTAAATATTCACCTGTGTGATTGGGAGTGGTAACCGAAAAAGACACTCCTGAAAAAACTGCTTTCAACGATCTGAAAAAACTAACGGGTTGTACCCTTTGCACCGATATTTTCCATTTCAAAGCTTCCAGCGACCAGTTTATAAACATTAAAACAAAAACAAGAATAAAGTTGAAAACTCTCGTATCGGTAAAAGAAGCTTTTATATTCTGCCATGATTCTTCAAGATTCGGTTGATTTTTTATTTGTTTAAAAACGGAATAAGATAACCAGGTGAAGAGTAGAGGGCCGAGAACATAATTGAGAAAGATTTTGATATTTTTGTTTAGCTTCATTAATCCTGTAAAAATACTTGCTCATTGCAAAAACCTCCAAAAATAATTCTTGGCATTGACCCCGGTACCTTGTTGATGGGTTATGGCATAATTGAGATCAACAGCAGTGTGATCTGCATGAAAGAAATGAGTGTACTAAAGCTTTCAGGAAAAAAGGATAATTACATACGACTGCAGTTAATCCACAAAAAAATTGAAGAGCTAATAGAGAAGCATAGGCCAAATGAGTTTGCGATCGAAGCCCCATTCTTTGGTAAAAATGTTCAAAGTATGCTGAAACTTGGTCGGGCGCAGGGTGTAGCTATTGCCGCAGCAATCAGTGCCGGTTTGCCTGTAACAGAGTATAGTCCTAAAAAAGTAAAACAATCTATCACGGGTAATGGTAACGCGGATAAAGACCAGGTATGGAAAATGCTACAACACTTGCTTGCATTAAAAGAAATGCCACAATATTACGATGCAACCGATGCACTGGCCGTTGCGGTTTGTCATCATTTCCAGGATAGGCCTGCGTTAAGATCAAATGGCAAGCTAAAAAGCTGGAAAGACTTTATGACAAAGAACCCTTCACGAATTACAGTCAAATAAGATTTATGAAATTTAAATTCCCTTTTTTGATCGCCTGTTCCTTTCTAACAGGTTTGATCTCACATTCCCAAACTGTTCAGCAAAAAGTAAATCAATACAGGAAAGAAAATGAATCAAAGATCATTGATGAGTATGTAAAGTTTGTCACTATTCCGAATGTAACAAGAGATACAGCAAACATTCTGCGTAATGCTGCTTTTATAAAAATGATGATGGAACAACGTGGAATTAAAGCTGAGTTTCTAAATGGAACCACTCCCAATGTAAACCCAGTTGTATTTGGCGAAATAAAAGTTCCGGGTGCAAAATATACTTTATCATTCTATGCGCATTATGACGGGCAGCCTGTTAATCCTGCAAAATGGACAGGAGGATTACAACCATTTGAGCCGGTCTTTATTGATAAGCCTGTTGAACAAGGAGGAAAAATAATTTCAGTTTCCGGAAGTATTTCACCCGAATACAGACTTGCCGGTAGAGGAAGCGCTGATGATAAGGCAGGTGTAATGACGATATTGAATGCTTATGATGCATTGGTTAAAACAGGGGTTACACTTACACATAATATCAAATTCTTTTTTGAAGGAGAAGAAGAATTGGGATCAACACATCTTGATGAAATTTTCAAAAAGAATAAAGAGAAGCTGCAAACTGATCTCTGGGTTATCATAGATGGACCCCGGCATGTATCAGGCAAAAAAATGATAAGCTTTGGCGTACGTGGTGATGTGAATATGAACTTAACCGTTTACGGTCCAAAACGTCCTTTGCATAGTGGTAACTATGGCAACTGGGCGCCAAATCCTGCATTATCATTGGTACAATTGCTGGCAAGTATGAAAGATGATAAAGGACATATTTTGGTTGAAGGTTATTATGATGATGTGATACCGCTTTCTGCAAATGAAAAAGAAGCGTTGTCTAAAATTCCAAACATTGAAGAAACTTTAAAAAAGGAATTAGGAATTGCGGTAGCAGAAGGTAATGGCAGATCTTTTCTTGAATTATTGCATTTGCCAACATTAAACATAAATGGCATCAAAAGCGCTGATGTTGGAGAACTTGGTGCAAACATAATTCCAACAAAAGCAGAAGCTATGCTTGACCTCCGACTTGTTTTAGGAAATGAAGTGGATAAACAAATTAATAAAGTGACCAGTCATATTGAGAAAAATGGC
>DATDCP010000447.1:0-7191 GCA_036524255.1 Chitinophagaceae bacterium | reverse complement strand
GTAAAGTTTTGGGTGCTTCGGTTCCAGGTGTTGTTACATTATTATCAAAAGATTTTTTGAAACTCACACTAATTGCAGCTGTGATTGCTTTTCCGATCGCATGGTGGTGGATGAATAAATGGCTGGAAGATTTTGCATACAGGATAAATATCAACTGGACCATATTCCTCATTGCAGGTTTTTCTACCTTATTAATAGCATTGTTGACTGTAAGTTTCCAGGCAATCAAAGCGGCTATTGCTAATCCTGTAAAAAGTTTGCGAACAGAATAAAAACAAAAGCCATGATAAAACATTATTTCAAGATCGTTTTAAGAAACCTTTGGAGAAACAAAACATATTCATTCATCAATATTTTTGGATTAACACTTGGGCTAATATGTTTTCTCCTGATCGCATTATATGTTTTTGATGAATTAACTTATGACAGCTTTCACACAAATGCAAACAATACCTACCGGGTAGTTGAAACAAGAATTTCACCGGAAGGAAAAGAATCAAAAGTAGCAGCAGTGGGGTATAAAATTGCTGAACAATCTCCTGTTAGCATTCCGGAAGTTAAAAAAGCAGCACGATTCACCGCGTTGGGAAGAACAAATGTTTCTGATCCTGCAGTTACAAATACTTTTTATGAATCTTTTTCAGTAGCCAATCCTGAATACTTACAGGTTTTTGATTTTAAATTAATAGAAGGCAACAGAACTACAGCTTTAACAGCTCCTCGTTCGGTAATACTTACAGAAGAGACAGCTAAAAAAATATTTGGAGTTAGCTCCGTGGTCGGCAGAACATTAAAAACGGATACTGATAGTTTGCCTTACACCATAACTGGTATTTTGCAAAATTTTCCATCTAACTCACATATATCTTTCAATCTTCTTTTTTCTGAAAGTAGTATTAGTAATCAACGATACAAAGATTTTATTTCTGCCGATTGGAATTCGAATAATTATACCACTTATTTAATGTTGGATAAAGAAGCTGATGCTGAGAAAGCAACGCAGAAATTGAGTCAATTGATAGCTGCCAATCGGAACAGCAATAGCAAGGTGAAGAGCAGTTTTAGTTTGCAACCACTTACAGCTATTCATTTTCATTCTGCCGGGATAGAAGGAACAGCTGCCGAAAGAAAAGGAAATCTCTCTTATATCTATGTATTTTCTATTGTTGCTTTATTTGTTTTGCTGATCGCCTGTATCAATTATATGAATCTTACAACAGCAAGATTTGCCAATCGGGGGAAAGAGATCGCTGTTCGGAAAGTAACCGGGGCCCTTCGAAGCAATCTTGTTGGCCAGTTTCTTTCTGAAGCACTTTTAATGGCCATCATTGCTTTAGTGCTTTCATTAGGTGCAACAAAATTGCTGCTTCCTGCATTTAATTCATTTACACAAAAACAATTGGATCTTGGATTGACGACCGATCCAAGAATTTGGTTTGGTATTGTAGCCACTGTTCTTATTGTAGGATTGTTTGCAGGAGCTTACCCTGCATTATTTCAATCGAGATTAAAGCCATTGCTGTTATTAAAAAATAAAATTCAACAAAGTAAAGGCCAGTTATCTCTTCGCAAGGGATTAGTTGTCTTCCAATTCTTTCTTTCCATTATCATGATCGTGTCTACGATCGTCGTTTTTATGCAGATGAAATATGTTGATACGGCTGATATGGGTTTTAATAAAGAGCAATTGCTGGTTGTTGATATTAATAGTGGTGCTGTCCGTCGGGGAGCAGAAACAATAAAAACTGAGTATGCAAAGGTCTCTGCTGTGAAATCAGTGAGTGTTACTTCCCGTGTGCCGGGTGAATGGAAGATAATTCCAAAAGTAAAAGCAAAAATGCAAGGTTCAAATGATCTGGAGAATGATATTTTTTTGATAGCGGCCGATGATCAATTTTTAAAAACCTTTGAGGTTAGGTTGATCAATGGAAGAAATTTTTCAACAAGTCCGGCGGATTCTTCAGCAGTTATGATCAATGAAACTGCCGCAAAAATGCTTGGTATCAAAGAGCCATCAGAGCAATTAATAGAAATACCATCTGTTGATTTCAACGGAAATGTTTCAAATCTGGGTCAGCCTTTTAGAGCCAGGGTAGTTGGTATTACAAAAGATTTCAATTTCCGTTCACTAAGAGAAAAAGTAGCGCCGCTAATTCTAGCATACCGCAGTAATCCCGTTCATAACATTGATTATTTTGCTGTAAGGCTTACTACAGGAAATGTTGAACAAACATTGAAACAACTTGAAGGAATTTTACATAAGGTAGATGCTAATCACTTGTTCGAATATAATTTTTTGGATAAGCAATGGGATAATTTTTACCGGGATGATCAGAAACGCCAGATCATTTTCCTGGTTATTGCAGCGCTTACAATTCTTATTGCATGTCTTGGTCTTTTTGGCCTCGCCACTTATGCAGCCGAACAGCGCATCAGGGAAATAGGCATTCGAAAAGTATTGGGGGCTTCTGTTTCCGGTATTGTTGCTATGCTTTCGAAGGATTTTATCAAATTAGTATTAATAGCATCTGTGCTTGCCATTCCCGTTGCATGGTGGCTGATGAATAGTTGGCTCAGTGATTTTGCTTATCGTACGAAAATATACTGGTGGGTTTTTGTTTTAGCAGGCGCATTGGCATTGTTTGTCGCTTTATTTACGGTTGGCTTAAAAGCATTGAAAGCCGCGATCGCTAACCCGGTTAAATCATTAAGAACAGAATAAAAATAAGATCATGATCAAAAGTTATTTCAAAATAGCGTGGAGAAATCTTGGTAAAAGCAAGATGCATTCTTTTATTAATATTATAGGATTATCTATTGGCATGACCGTAGCAATATTGATCGGATTGTGGATACATGATGAAGTTTCGTTCAATAAAGATTTTAAAAACTATGACCGCATTGCGCAGGTAGTTCAAAATGTAACCAATAACGGTGAGGTGCAAACATGGACGAGTGTGCCCTGGCCGCTGGCGAACGAACTTCGTAATAATTACGGCAGCGACTTTAAGCATATTGCAATGGGATATTATATCGGTGATCATTTGCTTTCACTGGAGGATAAAAAATTAAAAAAAGTTGGTGGATACTTCGAGAAGGAGGCGCCTGAATTATTTAGTCTTGAGATAGTACGGGGTAATAACAAACTCGATGATCCATCTTCATTGTTGCTTTCAGAATCCGCAGCCAAAGCTTATTTTGGTGATGCTGATCCAATCAACAAGCTGTTAAAAATAGATAACCAGTTTAATGTTAAAGTGACTGGTGTATACAAAGACCTTCCCCACAATTCAACTTTTGCTGACCTTTCTTTCATGTCAACCTGGGATATGATTTACAATAACACGGAATGGATAAGAACAATGGAAGATCCCTGGAGACCAAATTCATTTACTTTATTTGTACAGATCAATGATAATGCTGATTTCGCTACCGTTTCTGCAAAGATCAAGGATGCTAAGCTGAAAAAGGTGAATGAGCAATTGGCTAAAAAGAAGCCGGAACTTTTTCTGCAACCAATGAGCAATTGGCATTTGCGTTCTGAATTTAAGAATGGAGTAAATGTTGGCGGCGCTATACAATATTTATGGATGTTTGGCATCATTGGCGCTTTTGTGTTGTTACTCGCCTGTATCAATTTCATGAATTTAAGCACTGCAAGAAGTGAGAAAAGAGCAAAAGAAGTTGGTATCCGCAAAACAGTTGGGTCTCTTCGCAAGCAATTAGTTGTTCAGTTTTTTACTGAATCATTGCTCACTGTTGTTTTTTCATTTGCATTGTCTTTATTACTTGTTCAATTGCTGCTTCCATTTTTTAATGGTGTTGCGGATAAGCAAATGTCAATTGTGTGGACGAACCCTTATTTCTGGATAATAAGCGCAGTCTTTGTTGTATTCACAGCATTTGTCGCTGGAAGTTATCCTGCATTCTATCTTTCTTCATTCAGGCCAGTAAAAGTTTTAAAAGGAACCTTTAAAGCAGGACGTTTTGCGGCGCTTCCAAGAAAAGTGTTGGTAGTTGTTCAATTTACAGTATCAGTGATACTGATCATTGGGACCGTTATTGTTTACAAACAAATTCAATTTGCAAAGAGCCGGCCTGTTGGTTATGCACGACAAGGTTTGATCACACTACCGTTGAATGCAGAGTTACACAAGCATTTTAATGCGATGAGAGATGAATTAATACAATCAGGGGCTATCGTTTCCATGGCTGAGGCAGGCAGTCCTACTACAAGTACATGGTCAAGTACCAGCGGTATAAGTTGGAAGGGAAAGGATCCGAATCAGTCAATTGATTTTTTAAGTGTGGGCACTTCATATGATTATGGTAAGACAATTGGCTGGCAGATCAAAGTTGGTCGTAATTTTTCAAAAGATTTTGCAACAGATACGTCTGCGGTTATTTTAAATGAAGCTGCTGTCAATTTTATGGGTTTGAAAAATCCTGTCGGTGAAACGGTGACATGGTGGGACAAACCGCTAACCGTAGTAGGAGTTATTCATAATATAGTGATGAATTCTCCCTATGATGAACCAAAACCAACTGTATTTGGTTTATCCACTGATGAGCAGAATATTACTATTGCTAAAATAAATCCTGCTTCTAATGTAAAAGATGCACTGGCTAAGATCGAAACTGTGTATAAAAAGTTTGAAAAGGATCAACCTTTCGAATATCGCTTTGCTGACGAAGAGTATGCGAAGAAATTTCAGAGCGAAGAAAGAGTTGGAAAGCTAGCCAGCTTTTTTGCCATATTGGCGATCGCTATTTCATGTCTTGGGTTATTCGGGCTTTCTTCGTTTGTAGCTGCACAAAGAACAAAAGAGATAGGAGTGAGAAAAGTGCTGGGAGCTTCTGTATTGGGTGTTTGGAATTTGTTGTCAAAAGATTTCATCACACTTGTATTTATTTCTTTCCTGATTGCTGCACCAGTTGCGTGGTATTTGATGAATAATTGGTTACAGAGTTACAATTACAGGATTACAATCAGTTGGGAAATATTCCTGCTATCTGGATCAATTGCGATAGTCATTACATTGATCACAGTTAGTTTTCAATCTATCAAAGCTGCTATTGCGAATCCTGCAAAATCATTACGAACAGAATAAAAATTTCATTATGATCAAAAATTATATCAAGATAGCCTGGCGGAATTTAGTAAAAAGTAAAGGCTATAGTGCCATTAATATCGGTGGGCTTGCCATTGGTATGGCGGTGGCTATACTTATCGGCTTGTGGATCTATGATGAATTATCATATAATAAACATCATAAAAATTATGACCGCATTGCGCAAGTGATGATCAGATACAATTTTAACGGGCAGCGTGGTTCATCTCATTCTTTGTCCCGCCCATTAGAACAAGAATTACGAAATAAATACGGTAGATATTTTAAACATATAGTCATGTCCCGGTGGAATGAAGGCCACATACTTTCTGTGGGTGATAAAAAGTTATCTCAAACCGGGAGGTTTATGCAGGAAGGTGCTCCGGAAATGTTGTCTTTAAAAATGCTTGGTGGTAGCTGGAATGGTTTAAAAGACCCTCATTCGATCATCCTTTCATCTTCTGTGGCCAGATCTCTTTTCGGGGATGAAGATCCCATGAATCAAATGATGAGGATAGATAACCAGATGGATGTGAAAGTGACAGGGATATATGAAGACCTGCCGCATAACACGGAATTTAATGATATAAAATTTATATCCACATGGGATCTGTTGATGGCTAATAACAAGTGGATGCAGGAGGCCTCCGACAACTGGGGTAATAGTTCTTTTCTTATGTACGTGCAATTACAGCCAAATACAACACATGAAGCAGTTTCAGCAATAATAAAAAATGCTCAGTATGATAAGGTAGACGCAGACGATAAGAAATTTAACCAGCAGGTGTTTCTCAATCCAATGAACAAATGGCACCTGTATTCAGAATGGAAGAATGGCGTCAATGCTAGCGGACGTATTCAATATGTTTGGTTGTTTGGTATCATAGGATCTTTTGTGTTGTTATTAGCCTGTATCAATTTCATGAACCTGAGTACAGCCCGTAGTGAAAAGAGAGCAAAAGAAGTAGGCATTCGAAAAGCTGTAGGTTCTATGCGTAGCCAACTGATCAGGCAATTTTTGAGTGAATCGCTGATCGTAACATTTATAGCTTTCATTTTGGCTATTGTATTAGTTGCCCTTTCATTGCCATGGTTTAACGGACTAGCCGATAAACAAATGAGTATTATTTGGTCAAACCCTTATTTCTGGGGAATAAGCCTGGCCTTTATTATACTAACCGGTTTTATTGCAGGAAGCTATCCTGCACTTTATTTATCTTCTTTTAATCCTGTAAAAGTTTTGAAGGGTACTTTCCGTGCAGGGCGTTTTGCCACTCTTCCACGCAAGGTGTTGGTGGTTTTACAATATACTGTTTCTGTTGCCCTCATTATAGGGACCATTATAGTATACAAGCAAATCCAACATGCTAAAGACCGTCCCGTTGGTTATAGCAGGGATGGTTTATTAATGATCCATGTTAAATCGCCGGACCTGCGGGAAAAGTTTGATGTGATCTCTGCTGAATTAAAAAATAATGGAATTGCAATTGCAACATCTGGTGCTTCGAGTCCCGTTACAGCAGTATGGTCGAATAACGGCGGATTTGACTGGAGAAATAAAGATGCTAATAAAGTTGATGGCTTTAGCACTATCTGGATAACGCATGATTACGGCAAAACAATAGGCTGGCAACTTAAGGAAGGAAGGGATTATTCGCCGGCATTGACGGCAGATTCAGTAAGTAATAATAGTAACCCCAACCTTGCCTACAACATTATCATCAATGAAGCGGCAGCAAAATACATGGACCTTAAAAATCCTCTTGGTGAAATCATAAAATGGTCAGGAACTCAATTTACAATTGTAGGGGTAGTAGAAGATATGGTCATGCAATCTCCTTTTAACCCTGTAAAGCAAGCTATTTACCTGGTTAATTACGACGAGGCAAATGCTTACATGAATATTCGTATTAATCCCAAAATAAGCGTCAGTGATGCGTTGGTGAAGACAGAAGCCATTTTTAAAAAACTGGTACCTTCTGTGCCTTTTGATTACCAGTTTGCCGATACCGAGTATGGATTAAAATTCGCTGCTGAAGAACGCATAGGCAAACTGGCTTCTGTATTTGCAACCTTGGCT
>DATDCP010000446.1:0-5995 GCA_036524255.1 Chitinophagaceae bacterium | reverse complement strand
AGAAATGGGCAAATTCTGCCACACTCAATTTTTATTTCTATTCGCTGTATTTATAGCATGATATTTTCTAAGATTTAAAAAAGACTTCAGTAAAAATCCCATTGCGGACTGCATGGACCAGGCTAAAAAGAATATTTGGGTCAAACCGGCGCGAATAGTAGCAAAAACTATTCTGTTTATCATTTTATTTTTACTTATCATACTTTTATTGATACAAACGGGGCCAGTACAAAATATTCTTCGTGTAAATGCAGTTGCTTATCTCCAAAAAAAATTAAAGACAAAAGTTGAAGTTGGAAAAGTCTATGTTGGCCTGCCTAAAAATATTATTCTTGAAAATGTTTATATAGAAGACAGGCAGAAAGATACCCTACTATCCGGCGGTAAGATAGAAGCTAATCTGGATCTCTTCAAGTTGATCTTTCAAAATCAAATGGATATTAGAAGTATTGCGCTGGATAATATTACTGCTAAGATCAAACGACAACTTCCCGATACTGCATTTAATTTTCAATTTGTAATAGATGCTTTTACCCTCCCGGATACGACTACAAATGCTGACACTTCATCCTATTTTATTTCAATTCCATCTGTTGAATTAAATAAGATCAGGATCATATATAAAGACACGATAAGTGGTACGGACGCAGAAGCATGGCTCGATCATCTTGATACAAGAATCGATAAAATGGATTACGAGCATTTTTATTTTGATGTGCCTAAAACAAATATCAAAGGGTTGACTGCAAGAGTTTACCAGGTAAAGCCATTGATGGTATTAGAACCTGCGGCAAAAGATATGGTGGAAGCAGAACAACCATCTGCATTAAAATTATTATTTCAAGAATTGAACCTGGAGAATATTAAACTGGATTACAGAAATGATGTATCTGCAACGTATTCTACTATTGATCTTGGATCAGCACAGGTAAAACCAAATAACATCGACCTGGATAATCGTGTTATTGATCTTCAAAACATTTCTTTGAAAAACACGACCGCTGCGCTCAGGATCGGTAGAAAAGAAGAAGCAAGAGTTGTTGTGAAAGAAGTGAAACAGGAAGCAAAAAGCCAGGTGGAAGCAGGTTGGAGAATATTCGCATCAACTGTAAACCTGGAAAACAATAGTTTGCAATTCGATAATGATAATAATCCCCGGATAAAATATGGGATAGATTATGGTCATTTCAAAGGTGACTCTGTAACGTTAGAAGCAAACGATCTTTTATTGTCGGCGGATTCGATATCAGGAAAAATAAAAAAAGGATCTTTCAAAGAACAGAGTGGTTTTGTTTTAAATGAATTACAGGGAGATTTTCTATATGCCAATACTCAAACTTTTGTAAAAGACCTGGTTCTTAAAACACCGGGAACAGAATTGAAACGATATGCATCACTTACTTATAATTCATTCAATGATCTTACTGAAAATTTTCCCAACACACAAATGGATGCTGATATTTCGAATAGCCATGTGCAGGTAAAAGATATACTTGCTTTTGCTCCCCAATTACGTTCGCAGCCGGCATTTGCAAACCCCAATGCTATATGGTATATCAATCTGCAGGGAAATGGAACGCTTAAAACAATGCATATCGCAAACCTGCAATTCCGTGGATTGAAAAATACTCAGATCGATGCAAGCGGTTCATTAGCGACAAACAATGATCCGAATAAAGCAGGAGCTTCATTAAGAATAAGAAGACTGCATACAAATCAAACTGATATTGCATTGTTTACTGGTAAGCGCTTATCGAATGCGCAGATCAATTTGCCGGAAGAATTTGATGCGCATGGAACAGTTGCGGGCAATATCAATAATCTTTCAACTAACCTGACGATCAATTCTTCTGTTGGTACAGCATTCGTGAATGGCAGGTTTACAAATCTCAGTAACCCGAATGCAGCAACTTATAATGCATTGGTAAAAACAAATTCTTTGGATCTTGGATATATTGTAAGAAATGACCAGGTTGAAAATATTAGTGCAAACGTTACTATATCCGGTAAAGGATTTACTCCCGGAAAGATCAACACAAAATTTAAAGGAGATATTTATTCAATTGCATATAATGATTATGTATACAGGAATATTAAAGTAAATGGAACCATCAACGGCTCTTCACTTAATGTGATTACAGATATAAATGATCCGAACATTGATCTGAACGGAACTCTTACAGGGAATATATCCGGCAATCCCTCGTTTCACTTTACAGGAATGTTAGATAGTATTAAAACATTTCCATTGAATCTTACACCCCAGCCGCTAATTGTGAGAGGAAAAATAGACGCAAACGTACCTGTGGTCAATGCAAATTATTTAGAGGCAAATGTATTAATGACAAATGCTTTATTGGTATCTGCCGATCAGCGATTGCCATTGGATACAATTGAATTTGTTTCTGGTAGAAATGATTCTGCTCAGTTTATGACGCTAAGAAGTGATGTAGCCACTGCAAGGTTAAGCGGTCAGTATCGCTATACCGATCTTGGCATGATCTTTCAAAAAAGTATTGAGCCTTATTTTCAAATTGCCCCGGCAATTACACTTGCTGCTGTTCAACCCTATAATTTTTCTTTTTCGGCTGATATTTTAAATGCGCCTGCATTAACTGCTTTTGTACCTGGTTTGAGATCATTTGAACCGATCCATATTGAGGGAAGAGCATCCGCTGAACAGGGATTGAATGCTATCGCGAATACACAATTTATTTCTTACAGTGGAAATGAGATAAGTGGTATAAATCTTAAGATAAATACTACAGATAGAGGTTTGCAGTTTACCGGAGATATTCAACATATTACGGGAATTGGTCATAATCTTTATCATACAACATTCAATGCAGTCGCATTAAATAATAAAATTGATTTCAATTTAAACATAGATGATAAGAGCGGGAAGGATAAATATTATTTGAGTGGATTACTGACTCAGCCATCGCAAGGAAATTATACTATAAACCTTCGTTCTGATAGTTTGATGCTGAACTATGACAAATGGATCGTTTCAGCTAACAATTCAATAACCATAACAATGGATAATATAATTGCCAATAATTTTTTATTACAAAAAAATGATCAGCAACTTTCTCTTCAAACTGAAGGGCAGCTTCTAAATGTTGGGTTTACCAATTTTCAATTATCAACTATTACTGCTTTTTTGAAATCGGACTCGTTACTTGTTAATGGTTCTATGAATGGAACAATGGCATTTAGAAATATTTTGAGACAACCTGTATTTACCAGCGATCTTACTATTAATGATCTGAGCATGAAAGGGGATACAATAGGAAATGCGATGATCAAAGTCGATAATACATCCGGTGACCGGTACAATACTATCGCAACAATAACAGGAAGAGGTAATGATATTTCCCTGATAGGTTCATTTGCACCAAAAGGTGAAAATGATATTGCATTAGACCTTGATCTTGCAGTGAGGCAGATTCAACTTGCCACGGTGGAAGGAGCTTTTGGTGGAATGATCAAAAATGCTTCGGGAAGTGTAAATGGAAATATCAGTATAAAAGGATCGGTGAAAGAACCTAAGATCGATGGCCCGATCAGTTTTGATAAAGCAAGTTTTGCAACGACTCTTTTGGGAAGCCAGTATAGAATAGATGGTGAAAAGATCATCGTAACCGAAAACGGATTTCATTTTGAAGATTTTGTAGTAAGAGATACTGCTAATAATGAACTTAGATTGAATGGCACAGTCCAAACGCCCAATTTCACTAATTACAATTTCGATCTCGATGTTAATGCCAGCAACTTCCAGGTACTTAATACGACAAAAAAAGATAACAAAATATATTACGGAAAGCTTGTCATTACTTCGAATATGCATGTAGGCGGGACAGCGATTTCTCCGGATATCGATGGAAACATAACTGTTAATGAGGGAACAGATCTTTCTGTAGTTATCCCACAGCGAGAACCCGGTGTTGCTGCAAGAGAAGGTATTGTTGAATTTGTAAATATGGATGCACCACAAGATGATTCACTCTTTCTTGCTTATGATTCGCTGAATATTTCTCCATTTAAGGGGATGAATATTATAACCAACATTGAAATAAGAAAAGAGGCAATCTTTAATATCATCATTGATGAAGCTAATGGAGATTTTATAAATGTGCAAGGGGAAGCGGTTCTATCAACCGGCATTGATCCGAGTGGAAAAATTACATTGGTTGGTAATTATGAATTGGAAAAAGGCTCCTATGAGATCACTTTTAATTTCCTGCGTCGCCGTTTTGATATTCAAAAAGGAAGCAGTATCACCTGGTTAAATGAACCTACTAAAGCCACATTAGATGTAAACGCAGTTTATATTGCCAATACTGCACCCATCGATCTTGTGCAAAACCAAATTGCAGGGACTTCACAAGAAATACGAAATACTTACATGCAAAAACTGCCATTTGAAGTTCGATTAAAAATGACAGGAGAGCTGATGAAACCTGAGCTGGAATTTGATATTGTTTTGCCGTTAGATAAGAATTACGGGGTTTCCAATGATATCATTACGCAGGTAGATAGAAGGCTTCAAGAATTAAGACAAGAACCGGGAGAAACCAATCGCCAGGTGTTTGCTTTATTATTATTGAATCGCTTTGTCGGCCAAAATCCTTTGGCAAGCGCCACTCCAATGTTCAGCGCATCTTCATATGCCCGCCAAAGTGTGAGCAAGTTGATGACTGAACAACTTAATAGACTTGCAGCAGGACTTATTGATGGTGTTGATCTGACATTTGATGTATCATCTACAGACGATTACACCACCGGCGAACAACGAAGCAGAACAGACTTGAACATAGGGTTAAGCAAACGACTACTTAATGAAAGATTGACAGTTTCAGTTGGCAGCAATTTTGAATTGGAAGGTCCAAAGAATACCGGCCAGAAAGAGACTAATGTTTTTGGAGATCTGAATATCAACTATTCTATTAGCCGGGATGGCAGATATATGATACGCTTTTACAGGAAAAATAGATATGAAGGAGTTGTGGATGGTTATATTATTGAAACTGGGGTAAGTTTTCTCATCAGCGTAGATTATAATCGTTTCAGTGAATTATTCAGAAAAAGAAAAAATCAAAGAGTGGATGGTGTGAATTATCAAAACAGGTAAGAATGAGATCGGGTAAAAATTATATTATCATTTTGGCAACGGCTTATTTCTTTATAACTGGCTGCAGCAATACAAGACATTTGCCAGCTAATGATAAATTATATACTGGTGCCAATATAACAGTCAACGGCACTTCAACCGTTCGGGAGAAAAAAGTATTGAGCGAAGATCTTGAAGGATTGACAAGACCAAAACCTAATTCAAAATTTTTGGGACTACGACTGAAACTTTCCATTTACAATTTGTTTAGAAATAAAAAAGAAGGCTCTTTTTTTGGGAAGATCAGGGATAAAAATGGCGAGCCACCTGTTTTGTTAAGCCAGGTTGATCTGCCGCAAAATGTTAGTCTATTACAAAGCCACATGGAAAACAAAGGATACTTCCAGGCTAAAGTATCCGGGGATACCATTATAAGACGCAAAAAAGCAAATGCCCGTTATAATGTGGAAGCAGGCATGCAATACAAGATCAATGCAGTTCATTTTCCCGGAGATAGTAATGCACTGTTTTCTGCAATTGGTAAAAGCAGCTATGAAACACTTTTGATCCCGGGAAAACCATTCGATCTTGACGTGATCAGAGCCGAACGTATTCGTATTGATGCCTATCTGAAGGAAAGAGGATTTTATTTTTTTAGTCCTGAATTTATATTGTTAAAGACAGATACTACCCTGGGTAATCATCTTGTGAATATGTATGTAACAGTTAAACCGGGTATACCATTAGAATCAAAAGAAGTTTACAGGATAAAAGATGTTCAGATCTATACAGGATATAGTTTGAATATGGAACGTATTGATAGCAATAGGTCTCAGGCACAATATTATAAAGGCTATTATATAATTGACAGGAGAAAAAGAT
>DATDCP010000445.1:0-3486 GCA_036524255.1 Chitinophagaceae bacterium | reverse complement strand
ATTTATTGATAACTGTTGGTATTGCATGCATTCCGATCGTGATATTGATCATTGCCGCTGTTGTTCGTCATAATTCAGGAGGTGATGAGTTAACAGGCTCCAAAAAAACTTCTTCCGGGTTATTTGCAAGAGCAGATACGTGGATCAACCGCGTTGAAGGTTTCATGTATGGAAGCAAACAATCAATTGATGATGATGCTTACCAGGTAACACAAGCAAAGATCGCTATTGCTAAAGGCGGTTTAGTTGGTGTTGGTCCGGGCAATAGTACACAACGAGATTTTCTGCCACAAGCGTATAATGATTTTATTTACCCAATAATCATGGAAGAGTATGGATTAATAGGTGGAGCATTTATTCTATTTATCTATCTCGTGTTCTTATGGCGAAGCATCAGGATTTTTAAAAGATGTCCTTATGCATTCGGTGCTTTCCTTGCATTGGGACTCAGTTTTACATTGGTAATACAGGCAGTGGCAAATATGGCAGTAAGTGTAAACTTATTTCCTGTAACTGGAGTTACACTTCCATTAGTGAGTATGGGAGGTAGTAGCTTCTTGTTTACATGTTTTGCAATTGGGATTATTTTGAGTGTAGCAAGAAATGTAGAGCAACTAGAGGGAAAAAAGGAAATGGCAAATGAAAATGCATGAGCAGGAGGATAATTATAGCAGGCGGCGGAACAGGCGGACATATTTTCCCGGCAATAGCAATTGCTAATGCTTTGAAAAAAAAAGATAGCACGATTGAAATATTGTTTGTAGGTGCGAAAGGGAAAATGGAAATGGAAAAAGTACCGCAAGCAGGGTATAAGATCATAGGATTGGATATAGCAGGATTCAATAGAAGCTCTTTGATAAAAAATATTGGTTTGCCTTTTAAGATCATAAAAAGTTATTTCCAGGCAAGAAAGATAATGAGTGAGTTCAAACCTGATGCGGTGATTGGAGTTGGTGGTTATGCCAGTTTTCCAATGTTGCAGTTAGCGCAACAGAGAAATATTCCAACAGTGATACAGGAGCAGAACTCATTTGCGGGAAAAACGAATATGATACTGGGAAAAAGAGCAAAGAAGATCTGTGTGGCGTATGAAGGGATGGAGAAATTTTTTCCTAAAGAAAAGATCATATTGACCGGTAATCCTGTAAGGTCCGCGATCTCAGCATCATCAATAACAAGAACAGAAGGCGACAATTTTTTTCAATTGCATTTGAATCGAAAAACTGTTTTTGTGGTGGGTGGAAGTCTTGGTGCGAAGTCGATCAATGAAGCAGTTGATAAACGCCTTGATGATATACTGAATGCAGGCTTGCAATTGATCTGGCAAACAGGAAAACCATATTTGGCAAAAGCAAGAGAAAGAGTGGCAGGTAAGCCGGGAGTTTGGGTAAATGATTTTATTACCAGGATGGAGTATGCTTATGCAGCCAGCGACATAGTGATCTCAAGAGCAGGGGCGATCGCTATTGCAGAATTATGTGCAATGAAAAAGCCAACGTTATTTGTGCCTTTTCCTTACGCAGCAGAAGATCATCAAACGGTGAATGCAATGAGCCTGGTGAATAAGGATGCAGCATTGATAGTAAAAGATAGTGAAGCAAAAGAAAAATTGATACCAATGATCATCGAGCTGGCAAAAGATGATGCTAAACAAAGTGAATTGAAAAGACATATTAGCGAATTAGCTATAAAGGATGCTGACGAAAGAATAGCTGAAGAGATTTTAAAAATATTATGAAGAGTTTTTGACGGGTTCCAAAAAGTTCAAATACTGTCCTTATGAATCCCCCTTCGGGGGTCTATGAAAAACCCTCTAAATCTCCCTAAAGGGAGACTTGGAGCAAGAACAAAAATGAATTGAAGTTGAATGAATGAACAACAGACGAACGATGAACAAAAAAAAGCCCCTTTAGGGGTTTGGGGTTCGGTTTATTTTATCGGGATTGGCGGAATCGGGATGAGTGCATTGGCCAGATACTTTCATTCAAGAGGTACAAGTGTAAGTGGGTATGATAAAACAGCAAGTTCTTTAACAAAGGAATTAGAGCAGGAAGGAATGAAGATCCATTATGAAGAAAATGTTGACCTGATTCCCAAAGATGCAGAGTTGGTTGTTTATACACCTGCAGTACCAAAAGAACACAAAGAGTTGGAGTATTATCAACAGAATGGATATAAAGTAGTAAAGCGAAGTGATGTATTACAGATAGCAACAGAAAGTTCTTTTAATATATGTATTGCAGGGACGCATGGCAAAACAACTATTACAACAATGGTTGCGCATTTGCTGCGACACACTGGTTATGGTTGTAATGCATTTTTGGGTGGCATCTCGGTGAATTATGGAACTAATTTCTGGGCAAGCGAGAGAAATGTAAGTGTTGTTGAAGCCGATGAGTACGATAGAAGTTTTTTGAAATTAAGTCCGGACATAGCGATCATCACGGCAATGGATCCTGATCACCTGGATATTTATGGAACTGCTGAAGCAATGGAGCAAGCATTTATTGATTTCAGTAGTAAAATAAAGGAAGGTGGTTTATTGATCAGCAAGTTTGGATTAAAAAGAGCAAAAGAGCTAAAAGGAACAAGACATCTGTCCTATAGTGCTCAAAATAATAATGCAGATGCACATGCTGAGAATATAAAGATGATGAATGGAAGCTATGAGTTTGATGTGGTAATCAAAGAAAAGAGAATTGAGAAAGTGAAATTGAATATTGGAGGGATGCATAATGTGGAGAATGCAATAGCAGCAATAGCAGTAGCAAGTTCTTTAAATATAGATGAAGAAAAGATCAAAGCGGCGGTAGCAGATTTTAGAGGTGTAAAGAGAAGATTTGAGTATATCATTAAAACCGATGAACTGGTTTTTATTGATGATTATGCTCATCATCCTGAAGAGTTAAGAGCCTTGATCAGCAGTGCTAAGTCCTTGTTTAGCGATAAGAAATGTACAGTGATATTTCAACCGCATCTGTACACAAGAACAAGAGACCTGGCTGATGGTTTTGCAGAAGTGCTGGATATGGCTGATGAAGTGATATTGTTACCTATCTATCCTGCAAGAGAATTGCCGATAGCAGGAGTGAGTAGCGAGATGATACTTGATAAAATGAAAAGCAAGAATAAAAGAGTGTTAGATGAAGAAGGGTTGAAAAATTGGATAAGAAAAGGTTTTAAGAAACAAGGAAAGGTTTTGGTAACGGCAGGAGCGGGAGACATTGATCTGCTAGTAGAACCAATTAAAGAAATTTTGAAATAATTTTTGTGAATACAAAAGCGACAATACGGAAAATATTATTTGTGATGCTCTGGGTTTGCATCGGCGGCGGAATGTTAAGTTTATTAATTGCAGCAATTGGTAAAAAGAACAGGGAAGACTGTACTAATTATGCAATCACAATTAAAGGATCAGCAGACAAGTTTTTTATAAACGCAGATGATATCAGGAAAATCCTTAGATCAGGCGTTGGATCTGAGTTA
>DATDCP010000444.1:0-10954 GCA_036524255.1 Chitinophagaceae bacterium | reverse complement strand
TTCTTTTTTAATGCAGGTGTTTCCGGTGCTATATTAGGGACGGCTACCATATAAGCCGCATCCTGAACCAATATGCCTGTATAGCGATGATCGGGATGATAATCGTTAGGTCTTGGTGCGATCACTATATCAGCATTCCATTCACGAATTTTTTTAATGAGCTGCAATCGCACCTCAAGAGTTGGCATCAGTTGTCCATCATGATTATCCAAAACATCATATACAACGCCAAGCCTTTTACCAGCTTCCTGTGCTTCAGCAAATCTTCTCCTTGCCAGTTCAACTCCCCCTGTAAGCTGATGACCCGCATCACCATTAGTGACTGATACAAATTTGACGGCATAACCCATTTGTGCAAAAAGAGCAGCCGTTCCTCCTCCATCATCATCACAGTCATCAGGATGGGCACCGATCATAATGATACGAATCTTTTTATCTTCTTGTGCATGGGTTGCAAGGTGTTTTGTAAAGACCAACAATAAGAAACAGAAAAACATTTTACAGATCGGTTTCATAAAGAAAGTTTTTGTAATTAATGACCAATAACCATATAAAGGTAAACAGCTTTGCATTTGCGTCCTCCAGCTATGCGTAGTGTTCTCATTTGTTTTCCGTAAATAAAAAATTACACTAAAGGGTGTCTTGAATCTTCCGCATAAGCCCGGACAAGTTATGATTCAGGGCAGCTTGTGCTAGTAATTCTACTTGTCGACGCATTGCCCATCAATAACACGGTAGGCTGCAGGTTTTTTCATAATGTATTTCATTTTTATTATCTTGAAGAATGAGAAAACATGGCTTGCTTGTCTTTTTATTTTTTACCTATAGCTTTTCCGCAATGGCGCAAGACAGGATCTGTGAATGTTCTCCATTTTTTTCACCCCTGTCAGCTGCTGATTTTGAATCTCTCTTTGATCCTACATTGATCAGATCAAATAAAATTACTGAAGTAAGGATCTATATCACTTCGGGTCAACAAAATAATAAAAATAAAAGCGATACTTTGGCAAACGTTACCAATCAAAAGTATATTAAAGAATTATTTACATTCAATAGGAATGGGTATGCTGTCCATAACAGAACTTACCATCTGAACAGGCAAAACCATTATTATTCATATAACCGGGACATAAAAAATAATATTGTACAACATGTCTCTCAATTTTTTGACAGCGCAGGTAAAATCAGTAATGATCCGAAACCAGATATAACAGATTACACTTTTGACGAATACGGTGACATCGTGAAAAGAAAAAAAAGAGATCCTAACGGAGCCACTTTACCAGATGAAAAAAGCGAATACACAATAACTGAATACAACGAACAGGGATGGAAAAAAAAAGAAACAACTCATTATTACTGGGATTGGGAGACACCTACCTCCCATCTAACTACAACATATTACAGCTACACAAATAAAAGCAAAACCGAAACGGCAAAAACTTATGACCGTAAAAAGCTTTTCTCAACAACAATTACAAATTATGATGACTTTGGCGCCCCCGTGAGTATTTCGTCATTTAATCATTTCATGAATAAACAAGCATATAAAAAAGTTTTCAAGTATGACTCATTGGGAAGACTAATAAAGTATGTGACATCATCTGTTGATGATTATGAGTGCCCGGGCAGGGGTAATTTTTCAAATGAATTTAAATACAATTCAGTTGGTTTATTAATTGAGCAACGACATACCTTCGCAAAGACTCTTTGTATACTTCAATTTGAGTACAAATAATAAAATTTTTTTGTTCTTACGCCGATTCTTCCCTGCTACCCATAGTATTCATTAAATAAAAAATTACAAATAATCGTTGTCCTGAGTTGTTACTTATGTTACGTTAAAAAAATGGAGTTTGCGGCATGCAAACCCCATTGACCCGATCTAATCTGATAACTTTATTTGTTTCTACTATCTTTTATTTAGCAGGACTTGAAGTAACATTCATATCCCTTACACAAACATATTTGCCATCACGTTTTTGAAAGTAAGACATATAATGCCCTTTATTAACTTCTGCTCCTGCAGGGCTCATCTCGGTCCATGAACCTATTTCAACAAGCATGTTGCCCTCGCCAAAAAGATCTACTACTTTATAAACATTCGTATTGCCTGATGTGTCTGCAGCAAGGCGTTTTGCAAGGCTTTCTTTAATTGCAGATTTGCCTACTTCGGGTGTTCTGTTGCGTCCATAACTTACAGCATCATCGCTGTAATAAGCTGCCACTTTATCTGCATCTTTTGCTTTTTCAGCAGCAGCATAGGCATCTTCCATTGACTGGATATCTTTTTTTGCAGCATCCAGATCAATAGCAGTTGCGCCTTTTTCATTGGAACATGAAACCAATAGAAAGCTGGAGCAAGCAATTAAAATTGCTGATTGTAATTTACGTCTCATAATAATTTGATTTAGGTGAAAGATGATGAGAAGGTAGTCTTTTTATTTACTAAATAATTTCTTTTTCACGCCAGGGGGTCCTCCCAGTAAAGAAATGATTCGGAAGATCAACTTCAATTATTTCTTTACTAATTCAGATATTGACTGCAACGTTACTTAAAACAGCATTGTCATAACCTAAATTCGAGATATGAAACGTTCGGTCGCTTTACTGCTTTGCCTGTTATTCATGTTGGCATTTACGATAAGTTGTAAAAAAGAAACAGTAAAAGCAAAAGAAGGTATTCAGGGAGTTTGGGATCTAAGAAAAATTTCCAGCAGCTGGGCGACACAAACATATCAACCTGGTAGTGGCAACGATATAAGTTTTGCAGGAACTGTTTATCAAATAAGGGAAAATGGCCAGGTGGTAGAAAGCGGCGAATATGAAATTGTAGCTGATCCTACCGTAGTTGAATCTACATGCCTGAATATTGAAGCTGGCAAATATACTCAACTGATCAACTTCAAGAATGCGAGATATCCTCAAAAGGTCTTTTTTGAATTTTCTGGCAATAAGCTCACCCTGCTGTCAGGCTGCTTTGCTTTAGATGGAGGCAGCCGCCGGGAGTATGAAAGGCAATGATGACTCAATGTAGTCCTCTTATTCTCCAGCCTGTCATTGACAGATAGATCTTCCTTCCCAGGCGAGTCTAAAAAATACCGCAAAGGAGGTATTGACTCGAAACTAATTACTACTGTATATTTAACCTTTACTAAATCTGAGCTGACAATATACCTGAACAATATCTATAAAGAGAATTTTAAAACTGGTTGATTTCATTCTTTGTTTAGTCCCTGGTTAGTATTATCTGCTACATCATGAAAATCCTGAAAATCGTATTCTGGGGAATATAATTTCTTATACACAAAGTTTACATAACCTAAAAATCCTGGGCATGAAAAAGAATTTTTTGAAATTGCAATTTGCAGTTTTTATACTCGCCAGTCCACTCTATATTTTTTCCAATTCAGCAAATACAAAACAAGAATGGTTTGGTCAATGGAACATGAATCATGATGGCTTTGCGGGAACACTGACCATTTCAGGAACAAAGGTTGATTGTGCTACAACTCTTTGGTGCGATATGAGTATTTCTTATGTCAATTCCAAAGGTGAAAGAATTAACGGGTCGATCGAAAGGATTGACAATAACCTGCAGCATATGGTTTTCTTTTTAAATTTTCCGGGAAACCGTCAGAAATTTGATGCTTATCTTTTTAGTTGGGATAAAAAGAATTTAGCCGGTACTACTTATTGGGGTAATCAAACTTTTGGGTTCTATGCTCAAAAAAAGGCAAAGACTGTTCAGCCTGTTAATGCACGTTTAACAACGCTGGCAACAGATCAACCAGCAACGACAACACAGGAGGATAAACCAATAAGCAAAAAAATATTACAGGGTGATACTATTGAAATAAGATATTCCAGTGGCAATATCCGTTGGCAATTTCCTGGTGGATATGCTATCAGGTTTCCTGATGGAACTGTGAGGAGGGCATCTTACTTACAGACTCCTGAATATGTTCCACCTTCTGCAATTTCTGACCAGAATGTTATTAAGTGGCTTTCATCTGTGCAACAAGCATTACTGGATATGATAAAAGAAGAGCTTTTAAACGACCAGGTAAGCATTGACAATATCCTTACTAAGGAGAGACAGAATCAATTCAATACTTACCAGGTAATAAATAACAGGTTTTATTTTTTAAATTTTCTCAACAATTATTGATGCAAGTATTTAAAAAAATCAGGATCCTGCATTACCTGGTTATCGGATCCTTTTTGATATCAGGCATTTCATTTGGACAAGATAACCAGGATAATGATTCTGTACCTGAAACCGAAAAGGAAATAAGAAAGCGCCGGGAAATAGTGAGTGCCTTTTTATCTGATACAGGGATTGACAGATCATTACAATTCATGAATGAAAATCCCAATGTCCCGGATTCTTTAACAAAGATCGCTCAAAGTTTATCATGGAAAAATTATTATGACTACAAGAATTTCGGATACCTGCATAGAAAAAAAGTTTTCAATTGGCAATTGTTTTCATCGAAGCTCATTTTCTTTGTTGTGATCGGGCTGGTTGTATCAGGCATTTATTTTGCAGGACTTCAATTTTTTCATGCTATAAAATTGAGCAAAAAAGTAGGGGATCTTGAAAAATCAATGAATACTGAATTGGCTGCTTCTTCCAATGAAGTAAAGGTGAGTTCACCAGTACTTGGTGTAATAATATTAGTATTGTCTTTTTTGTTTTTCTTTTTATACCTGAAATTCGTGTACCCTATACAGGACACTTTTTAATTCTCTCGCACCCTGGTTCGTGTTCCCTACTACATTTCATCAATGATCCATAAAAAAATCACCTGAATCCCCTTGATCTAAAGTACTTTTAAGAAAAAGGAGATGAAAAAATCATTTCAAAAATTAATGATATGCTTTCTATGGGTCATGTTTTTTGTTTCCTGCCGGTCAAATGTCAAAGAAGAAAAGAAAACCGAAACCCAACTCACATATGGCAAACCCAATATAATCCTGATCGTTATTGATGATCTCCGATGGGATGAATTTTCAGCAGCAGGTCATCCATTTCTTAAAACACCTAATATTGATCGCCTTGCCAAAGAAGGTGCATTGTTTGAAAATGCTTACCAGGCTGTGCCACTTTGCTCGCCAAACAGGGCTTGTATTCTCACGGGTCAATACCCTTCACGACATGGTATAGTGGATAATGTAGCCCGTGACAAAGCAAGTCATCAATTAAAATTATTTGCACCGGTATTACAACAGGCAGGATATGAAACAGCTCATATTGGCAAATGGCATATGGGCAATGACCCTACTCCCCGCCCCGGTTATGATCATTGGGTTTCTTTTCCCGGCCAGGGAAAGATCATTGATCCTATCCTTTATGAGAATAATAAACCGGATACGGTAAAAGGCTATATTACCGATCTGCTTACCGGTCACTCAATAGAATTCATAAAAAAGAAAAGGGTAAAACCATTTTTTCTTTACCTGGGACATAAAGCAATTCACCCAGATGCTAAACAACTTAATAACGGAGCACTTGACCTTTCAGAAAGTTCAAAGTTCATTCCGGCCGAAAGACATAAAGGCATATATAAAGATGCAAAAATTGTAAGGAGAAAAAATGCCATCAGTTCTTACGGACAAATAGATTCGCAAACAGTTACAGGCGAAGCATTATACAGGAAAAAATCTCCTGGGATGGAAGCAGAATTCGGAAATAACTTTTTTGATCACTTTACCTCTGATCAAACCATCCGCGACCGTTCTGAAATGTTATTATCAATAGATGATGGATTGGGAAGGATAATAAAAGAACTCGAGGATCAGAATATTCTTGATAAGACCATGATCATATTTACCAGCGATAACGGTTATTTCTATGGCGAACATGGGCTGAGTCTTGAAAGGCGTTTCCCTTATGAAGAATCTGTTCGTACTCCCTTGCTGATCCGGTATCCTCCAATGATCAAAGGATATACGAATATAAAAGACTTTGTTGTTTCGGTTGATTATGCACCAACCATATTAATGCTGGCAGGAGCACCAATCGGCACTCATATACAGGGTCGATCTATTCTACCATTGCTGGAAGGAAATAATAATAAGTGGCGGAAATCCTTCTTAATGGAATACTACAGTTTTGAAAATCCATTTCCATGGCTGATAGACACGGATTATAAAGCCTTGAGGACTGAACGGTATAAATACATTCACTGGTTCAAACATGAGAACAAAGATGAATTGTATGACATGGTCGATGATCCTTATGAGATGAACAACCTGGTCAACCGGAAAGACCTGCAAACTGTCGTAATGGATATGAAAGAAAAATTAGCTTTGGAAGTAGCCAAGTCTTTTGGTCTGAATAATTAATTCAACATCAAAAGCTTTTTATTCATGCATGATGAAGCCCCTTCTTATATTGACCACTATTTTTTTGGCGGGATTAATAATACTGTTGTTACCAGATAATAATGATCCAATGATCAGACTCAATAAAATACATGGTCCATCCTTACAGGATCTGGCGGGACTAGTGTTGATGATATCAGTATGGTTTGCAAGCTGCATCTTCGTTATTAAGAAGTGGCCGCGAGTAATAAAAAGCATAGGGCGCAACACCACTTATTTTTTAGTTCTTTTTTACCTGTTTTCACTTTCAGGTGTTATACTGGCTTTGATCTTATCGCTTGACCTGTTGCTATGGATCAGCATTACTTTAGCACTAATAACTAATGTCTCGGTTATTATTACAGCGATCAGGGCAAAAGAATAATGTCTAATAAAAAATCAATACTCGTGGTCCTGTCCCGATAGTTATCGGGATTGCTCATGACATCATTTAATCACGAATATGGTTTTATAGCATAAATTAGAGAATTGTGAGTTAGGCTAAACTGACTAACAATTCTCCTCGCAGAAACATGGATAAACAAAATAATATTGTAAAGACCCAGGTTATTATTGTAGGTGCCGGACCAACAGGGTTAAGTATGGCAGCACAGTTGCTTCGATATAAAATTGATTTCATAATCATAGAAAAAAACAAAAAAACAACTCATCTTTCAAAGGCTGTTGTTGTACAGGCAAGAACACTTGAGATCTTCCGGGAGATTGGAATAGCAGAAAAAGCAATAACAGAGGGCAGGATAACTACTGCTATAAATTTATTTTATAAAGGCAAGCAAAAGGTGGCAGTAGACCTGGCCGGCCTGGGCGATGGATTAAGTTCTTTCCCCTATGTGCTTTCTTTAGAACAAAGCAAAACAGAAAGACTTTTAGCTGATCAACTTTATGCAAACCAAATCGAAGTTCATTGGGGATGTGATTTCACCCGTTTAGAACAAACCGATGATAGGGTGACCGTTTACTACAAGAACAGCACAGGGCAAGATCAAATAATTGAAGGTTCATACCTGGTAGGTTGCGATGGTGCAAGCAGTATGATAAGACATCAACTAGGCCTATCCTTTGAAGGTGATACTTACTGTACCCAGGATATTTTACGTAACGGATGTAAATTTAAAAAGCCCTGTCATCAATAAGAACGAGTTATTCATGTTCATGATCAAACAAGGATTTGTTCTTTTTTTTCCGATGGAAGGCAATGGCCATTACCGGGTGATAGGCATTTTGCCAGACACCAAAAATGTAGATGAAGAATTCACTTTTCTGGACATTGAAGACACCGTAAAACAACATATAGCTGTTCCTGTAGATTTTAAAGAAGTATTATGGTTTTCGAGTTACAAAGTGCATAGTCGCAAAGCTGGTTCTTTTGAAAATAAAAGATGTTATCTCGCAGGAGATGCTGCCCATATTCATACACCTGCTGGTGGACAAGGAATGAATACAGGTATACAGGATGCTTATAACCTCGCATGGAAGATCGCTTATACAATTAAGGAAGAGGTTAAACCTAATGTTTTACAAACTTATAATTCCGAAAGAAATGAGAATGCAAAACATTTGTTACAGACTACAGACCGGGTTTTTGATATTATGGCAGGTACAAACCCTCTTTGGAATTTTATCCGCTTGCATATAATGACAAGACTCCTTGGCCTGCTTACAAGAAGTGCAAGCTTAAAAAGACGCATCTTTCCTTTCATATCACAAATAGGAATTAAGTATTCGGCTAATTGTCTAACACTTAACAGTACCATTGGTAAGGTGAATGCAGGTGTAAGGATGCCCTTTTTTATATTTTCTGATGGCAAACAAATGTTTGATTTTTTATCCGAACCCAGCTTTAAAATTTTATTCTTTGGGAGTGATGAAAAAAATAAAAGTCAGCAATTGAGTGATATAAAAATTAAAATAACGAGGTACTCTTTTAAAG
Source organism: Chitinophagaceae bacterium (assembly GCA_036524255.1). GTDB lineage: Bacteria > Bacteroidota > Bacteroidia > Chitinophagales > Chitinophagaceae > VBAS01. Next base: position 2,634 of record DATDCP010000444.1, on the reverse strand, counting down.
AGATCCCTTCATTTTTATTTGGGAGTGAAACAAACTTTTATATACTGTTGCGTCCTGACAATCACATTTCATACATCGGAAAAGAGGTAAATAAATGCAGAGAGGTGCTGGAGAAAATATCATTCAATTAAAAGCAGGACGAATCTTTTTCCCCGTGGGAATTGAAAAAGCTACGTATAAGGATTTATGGCATAAGGTTTACGCCGCCTTATTTCGGTTTGCTTTCTCTACAAAATCACCAAAGTATTCAGCCAACTTATCTAATCCTGTTGATTTCCTGTTAGCATCAAAAGTCCATTGGTCAGTAAACTGAAGCCTGCCCAGGAAATAATTATCGCAATCATGAAGATGCCAAAATGGTGCTGCTTCGTTACGGGAAACTTTTGTAAAGTAACAATCACTATATGTTACTCCATTGTGTTTAAAATTGATTGGTATAGGGTCCATAGGTACAAAATAAAAAACCCTCTGCTGGAAACAAAGGGGTTTTTGATACGTAAATTATCGCGGTACAATTTGTATTAACTGAAGCTTCGGGCTTTTGATGTTTAGTTCCGCAAATCGGGATCACCAACAACTATAGCCGGCAGGACCTAAGTTGTCGGAACAACTAAAAGCTGAAAATTATTTTTTGGCTGACGATCCTATGATCGACTGAAACAACTGTACCTCTATTTGATGAAAGTGGCAGATCTTTTGAGCGATCTTCATTCCAAAAAGACTGATGAGTAATCGTTCCTAATTTTTTATTTAAAAATACAATTCCCAATGAGGTTGCTGCAAAGGATCTTGCCCACAATTGTTATCTAAGACCCAGCGGTGCATCAAGTTTTTCAGAATACGAGTACTTAACAATTACATCTTTAAAAGACACTGCAAAAGTTTCCTATGATCTTCTTTATTATAACAGAGGTGAATCATCATCAACAAAAAGGACTGACATTTATTTATTCCGAAACAATGTATTTAAAAAGGTCAAACGAAAGTTATGGGCCTGGGCAGATAAATAGCACCAACATTAGCGTTAAACTGTATATGTCAGGAGGCCTGAGCCGGGGCTTGATATTCTTCTACTTAAATCCTATAGCCACTACAAATTCGCCGGGAACATGATAGCCATCTGCTTCCTTATATGATTTGATTGATTCAATATATTCTTTGTGTACTTCCTTCTTTACATCATCTGAAAATTTACTATACGCTAGTGCAACAGGTCCGCCCAGGAATGCAGCGCCGCAGGCTTCTTCACCGGAACTGTAGCTTAATACTGAGTTTATTCTTTCCACTGAAATGTTTTTAAACCCTCCTGCACTCATATACTTTTGTAAAGTTCCTTCATTGCCCAGGTTAAAAAACATAGGGCAAACTTCTGAAGCTACTCTCCTGTCAACGATCTCAAACACTTCAGCCCAGCCACAGTTTTTTCGCTCCCCCCATACAGCCACTACCGCATGTCCGCCCGGTTTTAGTGATCGGTGCATTTCTTTCATGGCTTTTAACGGATCAGGAAAATACATGAACCCCAATGCGCATAATGCTATGCTGTATGAGTCATCTTCCACCGTCAACTCCTCTGCATCCATGCGCTGAAAAGTTATATTGGAGAGGTTTCTTTCTTTTGCAATACCAGTTCCTCTCTCCACCATTTTATCTGAAATATCATTAGCCAGTACAGATCCTCTTTCCCCCGCAAATTTTGCAGCAGGAAAACTTACCAGGCCCGTACCACAAGCAATATCAATGATCTTATCACCATCCTTTATATTCGCTAACTGTAATAATTTTTGCTGCGCAGGGTATAATTGTTTTTGCCAATAAGCTTCATAATAACCGGAAGCTTTATCCCATCCGTAGCGTTGTACCCTGCGTTGAAGTGAAGGTTCCATTAAGAAGATATTTTTGATGAGATAATATGAACATCCCGGATACATCTTTGTTGCCGGGCAAATACATCCAGGTAGGGACTTTGTTTATCTGCTATATCTAACATTTGTAAAATATCATTTTCAGCAGCATCACTTTCTACAGTTACTGTATATCGTACTTCCAGGTAACCGGGAGCAGCAGGAGAAGTTCCGAATAATGCGCCGTCATCATAATCAGCTTGTACTTCTACTTCAAGAGAATTAATTTTAATATTCATTGCCGATGCCTTCATCATATAACCAATAGCAAGACAACTGCCAAATGCGGCCCTGCCGTAAACACCGGGAGTAGGTCCTGATGCATTACCACCAACTGAGTCCGGCATATCTGCAATTAATTTATAATTTCCTTCAGTGACCTCGCAACTAAGCCCATTAATGATCTTTGTTTTTGATATTCCTGTACCTAAACCCAATGAAGGTTTTAGTGAAAGAGCTTTAGTGCTTCGGCTAACAGCCTCTTTAATTTTTTGTTGAGAAGACATAAAGATTAATTTTTGTTCCAGTATGATTGGGTTGACAGGACCCGCAACTAAATAGGTATAAAAATAAGCCACTTCAAAGAAAGCTCCTACTTCGTTTATCAGGCGGTGATGCTTAACAAAACAGGATAAGCATTTAAAATTTACAGATAGGTTTTTATGATGTAGCTTGTAGGTCACTGTACAGATCAAAAAACGAATTCAATGAACCAGGCCCGCCAGCTCGC
>DATDCP010000443.1:0-4849 GCA_036524255.1 Chitinophagaceae bacterium | reverse complement strand
AGTTTGCTTTCGTGGAAGTATTTATTTATTTCTTTCAGGTAGGCGAGAAGGGTATATTTTTTTAATTCGAAATCAATATAGCCTTCGGCGAACCAGGTTTCGGATAATGATTTCATAGTCGCTTGTTTGGGTTAGTTACTGTAAATTAATTAAAAGACTTTAAAATTAAAAGTAAGTTTGCCTTAAGTTTGTTAAAAGAAATATCATGCCAAGAATTTTATTGTATTTAGCGATCATTATTTTTTCTTCTTCTTGTGGTTCAGTGAAATATTATGTTGTTCGTCATGCAGAAAAAGAAACTGCATCGGCTGGCACTACCATGAGTACGCCAAATGATCCGCCACTTTCCGCTGCCGGCAGGGTGAGGGCCATCGAATTAAAAGAGGCATTGAAAGATAAGAACATCACTTATATATTTTCTACAAACACTGTTCGAACCATTACAACAGCTCGTCCGCTGGATGAATTGAAAGGGGCTACAAGAATTGAACTCTATAATACACGAGATTCACTTGATCACTTGGTCCAAAAGCTGAAAGAAATTAAAAAAGGAAATTCGCTGATCGTGGGACACTCCAATACGGTTGATGATATTGTAAACAAACTCTGCGGTGAAATAAAAATTCCAAAAGACTTACCAGACTCAGAATATGACAACCTTTATATTGTAACAAAGAAAGGAAAGAGAATGAAGTTTGAAAATAAAACTTACGGGGCTTCTACAGATTAAAAATGCCCGAACCCAGGCATTAGTATTAATTCGTAACCATTCGTGTAATTCGTGATCAATATTCCCTATCCCCATTAAAATTTTCTAATTCTTTTGCCACCGCAGTTAAGAAAGTGGCGCCAAGGCTTCCATCTACGATCCGATGGTCATAGCTCATGCTCAAATACATCATATGACGGATAGCAATGCTATCGCCAGCAGGAGTTTCTACAACAATCGGACGTTTCTTAATAGCGCCAACAGCAAGTATTGCCACCTGTGGTTGATTAATGATCGGGGTGCCCATCAGGCTGCCAAAAGTTCCCACGTTTGTCATAGTAAATGTGCCGCCTGTCGTATCATCTGCTTTTAGTTTTCCGGTTCTTGCATTATCAGCAAGCATGTTCACTTGTTTTGCCAGGCCTACAAGGTTCAATTGGTCAGCATTTTTTATTACAGGCACAATAAGATTACCTGATGGTAATGCAGTTGCCATCCCTATATTAATGTCTTTCTTGATGATTATTTTATCGCCATCCAGTGAACAATTGACCAATGGGAATTTTTTTATGCATCTTACGATGGCTTCAATAAACAAGGGAGTAAAAGTGATCTTTGTTCCTTCTCTTTTTTCAAAATCTTTTTTCACTTTATCACGCCACATTACCAGGTTAGTTACATCAGCTTCAACAAAACTCGTAACATGCGGACTGGTATGCTTGCTTCTCACCATGTGTTCGGCGATCAGTTTGCGCATCCGATCCATTTCTATGATCTCAACATTTCCAGTGTATGTTGTGAGTTGTGAGCTGTGAGACGTGAGTGGTGCAGGTTCTTTTATTACAGAGAACTCTTGTTGACTTTGTACAGTAGGCTGTTGACTTCTGACTCCTGACTCCCGACTCCTGACTCCCGACCTTCTCTCACTCACATATTGCAAAATGTCTTTCTTCGTCACTCTTCCTTCATTGCCTGTACCGGGAATATTTTCAAGTTCACTCATACTCACACCTTCACTGGCTGCAATGTTTAATACAAGTGGCGAATAAAAACGATTACCAGTCCCGTTTGTTTGAGGTTTGTAGGATGTTTGATGTGATGAAACTACTTCAGCAACTGTTTCCATTTGCGGTTGACGAACTTCAACTTTTGGCTGTACAGGCGCAGGTCTTGATGTCACGGTTTCTTCAGCACCGGTTTTTATTCTTGCGATCACCGTACCGATCGGCACCACGTCGTTTACATTGAATAGAATTTCACTCAGCACACCCGCGGCAGTGCTTGGCACTTCGCTATCCACTTTATCAGTGGCAATTTCCAAAACAGTTTCATCCATTGCCACCGAGTCGCCGGGATGTTTGTGCCACTTCAAAATAGTAGCTTCCATAATACTTTCACCCAGCTTTGGCATTACTAAATCAACTGTTGCCATGATTGATTTCAGATTTTAGATTGTAGATTTAAGATTTATTGCTGGATATTTTTTGTACCCAACTTCATTACTACTATCACCACCTCTTGCGTCGCACTCTTGTACCACAACAATTCAATTGAACATTACAAAGCCTCATTTCCTCATTTTCTCTTTTGATCTCTTAGTTAATTTTCAACTGCTCAAAGGTAATGATTTGAGCATTAAAACCCGATCAGGTGTTAGCAAGAATAAACTTTCTTAAAAAGTTCAATGCAGTGTGTGATGTCATTTCAATATTTCTTTCACGATCGAAACGAAAAGCAAGTTTTGCTGTTTCCACCTTTCCTTTATTACCCGCGGCGATCCATACTGTGCCAACAGGTTTTTCATTTGTGCCGCCATCAGGTCCCATAATACCAGATGTAGCTACGGCAAAATCCACCTTCAATTTTTCAATGGTACCTTTCACCATTTGTATCACCGTTTCTTCACTTACGGCGCCAACGGTTCTCAATGTTTTATCCGTAACACCCAATATTTTTTCTTTTACGTCATTAGCATAACTAATGATGCTTCCTTTATAACCGACAGAAGAACCAGGATTGGAGGTGATAAGATGAGCGATATAACCACCGGTACAACTTTCAGCCGTGCCGATCGTTTTATTTTTTTCTTTCAAGATTTTTGTCACTACTGTCGCCAGGTTTTCATCTTTATCGGTGACTAACCATTCATCGACTAATTCTTTAAGCACAGAAAATTTTTCATCCAACTCTTTTTCCATTTTTTCTTTATCATCTCCTTTTGCAGTTAATCTCAATTTTACCGTCCCATAACCCGGTAGGTAAGCAAGCCTGATATGTTCAGGCAAACCCGTTTCAAAATCTTTTATCTTTTCTGCGATCATGCTTTCCCCTGTACCCATTGTAAAAGCAGTGCGATGAATAATGAATGAGAGGTGAAAATATTTTGGGATCCGGGGCAACACTTCATTTACCATCAGGCCTTTCATTTCATGTGGCACACCCGGAAGGGAAACATAAATCTTACCATCTTTCTCAAACCACATACCCGGCGCTGTTCCTCTTGCATTGTGCAGTACAGTACACACATCAGGAACTTCAGCTTGCTTTAAATTTCTTTCCAGCATGGGTCCCGGCCGGCGATAAACATTATCAAATAAATATTTTACATGAGTTAACACATCTTCGTTAACAATAAGCTTGCCCCCAAAATATTTGCAAAGCAAAGGCTTTGTAATATCATCGGCAGTAGGTCCAAGTCCGCCAGTGATTATAATTATATCCGACTCTTTGCTTTCTGCATCTAATGCATTCCAGATATCATCCCATACATCACCAACTGCCACTCTTCTTTTTAGCCAAACACCAATTTTATTTAATTCCTGTCCTATCCATGCACTATTTGTATCGATGGTTTGCCCGATCAATAGTTCGTCGCCAATTGTGATAATACTTGCATTAACATTTTTCATAGGCTGCAAAGGTAGGAGATGGCTAAATTTGAGGAATTAAATGTTCAATTCATGAAGAGACTATTCCTTGTTGCTGGTTGCTTGTTATTAGTTGTTGGTTCTTTTGGTCAAACAATAAATCAGAAGTTACAAAAAGCTTTCACCGCATTTGAAAAAGACAGCCAGTTAAAATATGCAATCAGTTCTTTATATGTCATCGATGCAAACACTGGACAGGTCGTATTTGATAAGAATTCAAAGATCGGTTTGGCGCCGGCTTCAACACAAAAGATCATTACAAGTGTTACTGCTTTTGAATTATTAGGTAAAGACTTCAGATATAAAACAGATTTTTACCTATCTGAAAAAGTGGGATCGAATTCTATAATTTATATCGAACCTTCAGGAGATCCCACACTTGGGAGTTGGCGTTGGGAACAAACAAAAGAAGCAAATGTATTGCACAGGATCACCGATGCGATAAGGAAACAGGCTAGAAAAATTTCATGGCCTATTATTATTAATGCCGAAGGTTGGAATACCGAATCAATACCCGATGGATGGATCTGGCAGGACATTGGCAATTATTATGGAGCAGGAGCCAATGTACTTAACTGGAGAGAGAATCAATTTGACTTGGTATTAAGATCAGGAAGCAATGTTGGTGATGCAGTTTCAATTGCCGGTACAATACCAGCAAGTCTGAATATGAATTTCGAATCCGCTGCTTTGGCTGCCCCAAAACAAACAGGGGATAATGCTTACATATATTTTCAACCTACAGGCAACAATTATGGTATTGTAAGAGGAACGATACCAATTAATGAAAATAAGTTTATTATTTCAGGGTCAATGATCTCTCCGGAAAGCCAGTTTCTTAGTTCGTTAGTTGACTCAATCAAAAGCTGGTATGTTAAACCAGAATCGCTTGAAAAAGTTTTTCTTTTTAAGAAGTATGAAAAGGATGTACTGATGTTTCATTCGGAAATTTCTCCTTCACTCGATTCCATTATCTACTGGTTCAATAAAAAAAGCATCAATCTTTATGGCGAAGCATTGATAAAAACATTTGCCTACGAAAAGAAAGGATTTGGTTCAACAGATAGTGGTGTTGTAATTGTAAAAAATTTCTGGAAAGAAAAAGGACTGGATAAAGACGAGTTGAATATTGTTGATGGGTCTGGACTTTCGCCATTGAATCGTGTTACTACACATTCGCAAGTTGAGATATTAAAATATGCAAAAACCAGAG
>DATDCP010000442.1:0-8334 GCA_036524255.1 Chitinophagaceae bacterium | reverse complement strand
GACATATTTGTTTATGGTGGGTTTCCGGGACATGCAGTTACCGTAATGGCTGTAGCAAAAAATGAAGCAGGTAAAATAATATTTCTTTTATCCCAGGGCTATATGCCGGCGCAGGATATTCATATTTTAAAAAACTATACGGATCCTGACCTGAGTCCGTGGTATAATTTATCGGACATTTATCCCTTATATACTCCGGAATGGAAATTCGACAAGGGAAGCTTAAAACGATGGTAAAATTGGGAATAAAAACTTATTAAAGCCCCTTTAGGGAGTGGGCGGTAATAATAGAGGCCGGGTAGAAACCCAGCCTCGTTGTAAAATCCAATATCCTATGAAAAACCGAGGCGAAGATGCGTATAAAAAGCCAAATGGTTGCATAAACTCCTGGGTATTTTTATAAATAATATTGTAATAATTGTGAATAAAAAAATCCCGCATTCTTATGAAAAATGCAGGAGTAAATTATTGACCATGGACATTATTTTTTCATATACATCACGTCTTTTACCAGTTTCACTGTACGTGAAACATCCGGTAAAGCTAATGCAACAAGATTAGGCGCATAATGCAAAGGAGCATCTGCTGCAGTTATGCGACGAATTGGAGCATCCAAATAATCGAATCCTTCTTTTTGAATTGTATAAGTTATTTCAGATGAGATGGAAGCAAACGGCCACTGTTCTTCTACGATCACCAAACGGTTTGTTTTTTTCACTGATTCAAGTATGGTCATCCAATCCAACGGACGAATAGTACGAAGATCTATCACCTCAGCGCTAATACCTTCTTTTTCCAGCTCATCAGCAGCGCCAAGAGCCACTTTCATCATTTTATTGAAAGAAACAATGGTCACATCACGTCCCGCCTTTTTTACATCTGCCTTGCCTAATTCAATATAATATTCCTCTTCAGGCACTTCACTTTTATCACCGTACATCACTTCGCTTTCCATGAACATTACAGGGTCTTCTTCATAACGGATCGACTGCTTCAGCAAACCCTTTGCATCATATCCCGTACTAGGCGAAACAACCTTGATCCCGGGAATATTTGCATACATCGCCTCAAAGGCTGTTGAGTGCTGGGCCCCCAATTGGCCTGCTGAGCCACCACCTCCTCTAAAAACAATTGGACAATTAACCTGTCCCCCACTCATTGCCAGCATTTTGGAAGCCGTATTTAATATTTGATCCAAAGCCAGAACGGCGAAATTCCATGTCATGTACTCAACAATGGGCCTTAAACCATTTTGTGCAGCTCCAACGCCTACTGCTGTAAATCCTAATTCAGAAATTGGAGTATCAATAACTCTTTTAGGTCCGAACTCTGCCAGCATGCCCTGGCTAACCTTATAAGCCCCATTATATTCGGCCACTTCTTCCCCCATTAAGAATACCCTATCATCCCGTCTCATTTCCTCGTTCATTGCTTCACGGAGTGCTTCACGATATGCGATTGATCTTGCCATTAACTTTAAAAATTTTGTCCCGATAATTATCGGGAGGCAAAAATAAGTGAGCCTTTTAATATAACCTAAAGGGAATGTACCGCTTTAATAAAAGCTTCAAGCTTATTGGGATCAAGCCGTCCTTCAGTTCGTACACCGCTGCAAATATCAACAGCAAAAGGCCTGACGGTCTCAATAGCTTGCCTAACATTATTTGCATGCAATCCGCCGGCAAGAAATACAGGAATATTAACCGCTTTTACGATCTCCCTGCTAAGATCCCAATTATGTACATTACCAGTGCCGCCTAAGGTTTTTAAACTGGCTTTGGGGTTACCACTATCAAGTAATAATGCATCAACATTTGGAGAAAGGCGAACAGCTTCATCAATACTTTCTTCCCCCTTAACATGAATGACCTGTACAATTTTTAAATGAGGCAATGCGGTCCTTATATCAGAATAAGTTCCTGTTGTTAATTCATCAACGATCTGAACTGTGTTCGTATCCACTCTTTTTACATGATAAATTATTTCCTCAGATGATTGTTCACTGGTCAATAGAAATGAAGCGATCGGTGGTTGAATTGTTTTTACGATCTCTGCGATCAGCCAATCAGGAATTGGGCCAGGGCCATTTGGCATTTTTCCAACAAGGCCAATAGCATCAGCGCCATGATCGATCGCAAGTTTGGCCTCATTGACACTGCTAATACAACAAATCTTGATTCGTGTACGCATAAGTATTATAAAAATAAAATCATTAAAATTAAATATGATGGAAAAGCTTAAAGTTTTTTCATCAGCAGCCAATCTTTTTGCAGATCATCGCCAAGAAGAAAATCCTGGTCGCTAAATTTTTCAAACCCCCACTTTGTGTAAAACGCAATTGCCCGGGGATTCTTCTCCCACACACCCAACCAAATAATTTCTTTCTTCAACTCTTTGGCGATAAAAACACATTGCCGCATCAGCTGCTGGCCAACGCCAGTACCTAAATAACTATTCACTGAATAAATTCTTACGATCTCAATTGAATCTTTATTTTTAAATTCAGGGAATTTTTTCCCTTCCCTCATCTGTACATAACCAACGGGGGTATCCTCATCAAATGCAAGCAAAAAAGTATTGCCTGGTTCTGTTACTTCTTTTATCAATTTTTCACGGGTAAATTGTTCATTCATGAATTTTTCCATGTTCTCCCTGGTATTTACATAACCAAATGTCTCATGAAATGTTCTACGACTTAGATCGGCTATCAGTTCTGCATCATCGATGGTTGCAAAACGTATATGAAATTCCTGCATAAATGCAAACTAAGGAAACAATAGAAAAGAAATCAAAAAAAACTGTCTCGCCTAAGGCGAGACAGTTTTTCATCATGGAGTATATATGAAGAACTACTGGGTCAGTATAAAAAAATTCTCCGCCCCAGAGTGATTGCAAATTGATCAAGTTCTCATAGTTGATTCTTTAGTGAGTGAGAAAGACAAGAATAATGCCGTTTAAAAATAATGTTGAAAACTAAATGAAGTTTGGCCTTAGATGAAACAGGCAGGATTTGTAGACATGAATTATATAAGACGATAAGATAAAAAGGTAAAGGTGGCCAATGGCCACCTTTTTTTATTGTCAAAATTCTCGTTGTTATTTTATTCTGCTTTGGAAATATTTATCAAAGCTCTCCTGTTCTTAACCCTTCCATCTGGATTATCCCTTCCATTAAGTAACTCCATTTCTACAGGGCAGCATTTACCAAATGATACAAAGCTGATCCTTGCCTTGTCAATGCCTTTCTTAATGAGGTAATCAGCGCAGGCTTTGGCACGTCTGTCAGAAAGCTTATTGTTATATTTTTCCGTTCCAAGTCCATCTGTATAACCAGAGATCTGAATCGTAGTTGTGCCAGCTTCCATCATCACATTGTAAATAGAGTCAAGTACCTGCTTTTCTCTATCCTTTAAAATGCTTTTATCAAAATCGAAATAAAGTGTGACCACATTTTCCACTTTTATCACCAGTGGTTTTTCCTCGATCACGATCTTCTCAATACAAATAGAGGCATTATTGTAAATATCGATCAGGTAGTCTGCATCATTGATACTTTCAACGTTTGCATTTTCAGTTTTATCTGTGTAGGTGTCTTTAACAATGCTAAACTTTTGCTGATTTATATCTGCATTCATTTCAAATAGGAATTTACCATCCGCATCGGTTTTAATTTGTCTATCTTTTATTGCCAGATCGCTTATGGTTACCAAAGCATCTGCCACAGGTTCATTGGTTTTACAATCCCTAACAATACCTGTTATCATTTTTTTCTTCGGTGCTTTAACAATTGTGTAAGTTTCCAGGCAACATTCAGAACCCCGATCAGATCCTATGATCGCATTTTTAAGCAATTCATTTTTTTCATCTGCAAAAAAATAAATATCGTCCCTTGATGAATTAACAGGATGCCCCATGTTCTCTAGGTTTCCAAAAGTGGACTCAATCATCTTTGCAGTAAACAGGTCATATCCGCCCATTCCCTGCATTCCATTTGAAGAAAAAACAAGGTTTCCACTTGTACTATGATAGAATGGCGCCTGCTCATCATCTTTAGTATTTATTTTACCTGCATTAATTGGATCACCCGTTGTGCCATCAGCTTGAATGTTTGCATACCAAATATCAAACCCTCCTGATCCTCCTTCCATATCCGAAGCAAAGAATAAAACTTTTCCATCTGCAGAACAAAAAGGCTGCTTACTGCTAGATCCATTTTTATTAATGGAAGAAAGCAACGCAGGCTTACTCCAGCTATCTCCTTCTCTTGTTGAATAATAAATGGATGATACATTTTTGCCGTTCTCTTTTTTCCATTGTGTGAAATAAAGAATTTTTTTATCAGGGCTGATACTTGCAGCACCCTGGCTAAGCGAAGAATCAACCCCCTGTATTGTTACCGGCATTACATTATCTAAAATGCCATTATTGAGTTCGGCATGAAACAAACGGCTATGCCTGGGATTTTCTTCCATGTTAATTACCGCATCAGTTACCGTGCTGGTAAACATGAACTGGTTATTATTTACAGCTGTAAGTGCAAAGATGCCTTTCTCCTTACCAAATGTAGTATTGTTCTTTTTTACCTGGAATAAAACTGAATCAGGTCTTGCCAATTGCTTTTTTATGAATTGAATAGTTTGCAGTTCTCTTTCTGCATCTGCTTTACGTAGATCGTTTGCTGCAGTTGTTTTTAGAAAACGGTTTAAATACTCTTCAGTCGCCGCATATTTTCCAAGGCTGCGCTGACACACCGCATACCAATAAAAAGCATCTGAGTATTTCGTAAAATCTTTTTCAAAACATTCTTTATACTTTTCTGCCGCTTCCTGCCAATAATTAGCCAACCTGTAACTTTCGGCTTGCTTATAAATAACATCGTATTTATCTACACTACCTCCACCACCCTGTCCATATCTTCTTGTATTCAATGGAAAATTTGCTTTTGGTATTTCTTTCTTAGGTGGGTTTAAAAATTGCTCATACAAGCCAGCAGCAGTAAAATAGTCACCTGCATTATAATATTTATCAGCCATTGCGATACGCTGATCAACCTGGCTGGTAGCTTGTAAACTGGTGATAAAAATGATCAGTAAAATAAATGATCGTTTTATTGACAAATTAGTTTTCATATAAATGTGGCTTTTCAATGCTATAATTATATTTTATAAACGCGGACAAGGAATACAATCAACAGCACTTTTCGTCTTGCTTCTTTTTATGTAAGAGAAACTGATCTCAAAACTGTTTACATTTCTTTGCATTGCTCCTAATTTTGAAGCATTAACATCATAGCTTATTCCCACTACAAAATTTTTATAGTCAAACCCAATATAGGGAGCTATTGCATCATTAAACCTGTAATAGGCCCCAGCCATCACATCAGTTTCTTCATTAACGTTTAGCTGAACATAAGTTCCAAGCATTGCTTCCATTGCTGAACCCTGGTGCATATATAATGCATGAGGAACTATCCTTGCACGATCTGAAATATTGAAACTTACTCCACCATGTATTACATAACGCATGGGAATCGTATTAAGAGCAGTATTTCCATTTGTTATGATCGGGTCTTTAGGCTTATTTAAATGATAAACTGAAAAACCACCAAACGCATTCGCTTTTTTATCGGGACTAGCATCATAATATAACGCACCTGCTCCAATGTCCAGTGTCGTTGACGACGTAGCCGCAAAATTTTCTGATGTTGGGTTGTTTGAATTATAACCTGTGATCGGGTTCCATTGTTCGCCCCATTTAAATTTTGTTTGATCAACCGTGCGATTTAAAACTCCAAACTGCATAGCAAATACCATTCTATGCTCATCATTGACACCAAGCTTAACACCGGTATATGCAATTGAAGCAGCTGCATTAAAATAATTAAACCCTGCATCGCCTGCAGATTGATTAAGCACACTTCCTCCTAATGCAAGATTTTTATTGGTTCTTGTATCAAAAGAAAAACCGGCTGTACGGTATGGATTGGTTATTCCACCCCATTGCCCACGGTAGATCGCAGACGCTCTGTAATCACCATCACTACTACCCGTCATAGCAGGATTTATATACATTGGGTAAGTGTAGTTCTGCGTAAAATGCGGATCTGTTTGCGCCGACACCTGGTTAGCGGCTACTATCGTAAAACAGAACGCAAGACATTTTAAAAGTTTCATCGCTTTAGTTTTTCGGTTTATTCATTAACGTAAGAGAGTTATTGATCCCTTCTTATTAATTGTTCTTCCATCTGTCATTACCGCTTTTAATACATAAACATATACACCTACAGGTTGCGGTTTGCCGCGGTGTGTACCATCCCAACCCTGGTTGAGACTATTGATAATGATTATCTGCTCACCCCACTGATTGAATATGCGCATCTCCAATTTGTCAACGTAATTGCCGTAAGCAAGTAGTTTATCATTCTTGCCATCACCATTCGGTGAGAATACGTTCGGAACAAAGACATCTTTATCAAGAGGCTTGACTGTTATTTTATACATGCGGGCAGTACCTTCACAACCACCATTAACAGGTACGACTGAAATGTTCGCAGTGATCGGATCATTTCCTTTGTTAATTGCCGTGAAAGAAGGAATACTATTGACGCCAAATTCTGGCAAACCAATGTTCGGATTTGAATTTGTCCATTTAAAGTTTATACCCGTTGGTGTACCGGTAAAAAAAGTCGCTGGCATCATGTCACCATCATTTAGCGTAGTATCCGCTCTTACTACAACAGTTGGGACTGTATTAACAGTTACAGTTATTGTCAATGGATTTGCACACTGTCCTGCATTAGGAGTAAATGTATAGGACCCTGGATTCTGGTTATCAATTGTAGCAGGGCTCCATGTTCCATTTATAGCATTTAGTGAAGTAGCAGGTAAAGCTGGCACTGATGCACCTATGCATATAGACAGATTTCCAAAATTAAATGCTGGTGTAACGATAGGACTAACTGTTACTGTATATACTACTGTTGCTATACATGGGCCTTGACCTGTAGCAGGAGTAAATGTATAAGTACCTGATACCTGGTCACTAACAACTGCAGGACTCCACGTACCATTTATTCCATTATCTGAAACAGTTGGCAACAATGGAACAGATCCGCCAGTACAAATTGAAAGCCCACTGCCAATACTAAATGTTGGCGTAATGTTCGGACTTACTGTTACGGTAAGTGTTGCAGATACTGCGCACTGACCTGCATTAGGTGTAAATGTATACGTGCCTGAATTTTGATTATCAACTGCAGATGGGCTCCATGTACCAACAACACCATTTGTAGATGTAGTTGATAAAATTGGTACGTTGTTGCCCGAACAAACTGAAAGAGAAGTACCGAAACTAAATGTTGGTGTCAGGATCGGGTTTACAGTTACAGTAAATGTTGTCGTTGCTGCACACTGTCCCGGGTCTGCAGTAAATGTATACACACCGGAAGCTGTAGTACTAACTACAGCTGGGCTCCATGCACCTGTAACTCCATTTGATGATGTTGTTGGTAAAGTTGGTACTACTCCACCATCACAGATAATAAGTGAGCTACCGAAACTAAATGTCGGCGTTACAGTTGGATTTACTGTTACAGTAAATGTTGCAGGAACTGCACACTGACCTGCATCTGCAGTAAATGTATACACACCGGAAGTTGTATTACTAACTACAGCCGGGCTCCATGTACCGGTAAGCCCTTCGTTTGAAAAACCAGGTAATACAGGCACTGTTCCACCTGCACAGAAAGTAAGTGATGTACCGAAGTTGAACGTCGGAGTAATGTTTGGCAGCACATATACTTCAACAGTCGTTGAAACTGCACACTGACCAGGATTTGGAATGAATGTATAAGTCCCATTATTCTGATTACTAACTATCGCAGGATTCCATGTACCAGTAATTCCTTCAAGTGATGTTGTAAGTAATAAAGGCGGAGTACTTCCCGCACAAATTGAATAGATATTAATTTCAAATGATGGCGTAATATTCGGAGTTACTGTAACCGTAAATGTTGTTGGATTAGCGCATTGACCCGCATTGGGTGTAAATGTATAAGTCCCGGAATTTTGATTATCAACTACTGCGGGGTTCCATACACCCGCAATGCCATTAACGGACGTCGCCGGTAATGCAGGGACACTTTCTCCTGCGCATATAGAAAGCGATGATCCAAAACTGAAAGTGGGAACCACATTAGGAGAAACTGTTACCGTAAATGTTGCAGTTGTTTCACAAGATCCGCCAGTCGGTGTAAATGTATAGCTACCGGAATTTTGGTTATCAACAACCGCAGGGTTCCATGAACCATTGATTCCATTAGTTGAAGTGGGTGGC
>DATDCP010000441.1:0-3974 GCA_036524255.1 Chitinophagaceae bacterium | reverse complement strand
TCTTTTATTCAAACCATTAAATGCCTGCGGGCTGGTTACTTCATGAATAAAATGTTTGTCAATATATAAAACAGATGGGCCGTCCTCAATTTTTTTAACGACATGTTTTTCCCAGATCTTATCAAATAATGTAGCCCCCCTGCCTCCCGAAAGGGGGTTCAAGGAAGAGTCATTATGTATGTTGCTATTCATCTATTTATTAATGATAATATTTTCTGTTTTTACTTTTCAAATAAGCCGGACTTGTGTGTTTGCCAAGTCTCCCCTTCGGGGAGATTTAGAGGGGCCGATTTTGAAAAAATTGCGTGGCGTAGAAACGCCACGCTTTAAACCAAAACTATCTGCTTCCCGACCAGGTCGGGGCTTAAGAGAAAAAATCAGGCAATTACTGCTTCAGGCTTATAATGTTTTGCCATTGAAAGCAAGTCATTGTCTTCAACTTCTTTTTTTGAATCAGCAACTTTTACAAATTGCTCGTATAATTTATCAATATCATTCCTTGTAAAATCGTAGCCTAGTTTTCTGAACCGATGTGCTAATGCACTTCTGCCGCTTCTGGCTGTTAAAACAATTTTAGAACCTTCCGCACCGACCTCTTCCGGTTTTATGATCTCATAACACAATGCATCTTTCAAAAACCCATCCTGGTGGATACCTGATGAATGTGAAAATGCATTGCTGCCAACAATGGCCTTATTTGCTTGCACCGGCATACGCATTGTCTCGGCTACTAACTGACTAACCGGGTTCAATAATTCAGTTTTGATATTTGTATGATACCCGAGAGTATAATGTTGTTTTAGTATCATCACTACTTCTTCTAAGGAAGTATTACCAGCTCTTTCACCAAGACCATTAATTGTACATTCAATTTGCCTTGCACCATTCAAAACCCCGGAAATTGAATTGGCTGTTGCCAAACCAAGATCATTATGACAATGACAAGAAAGTATCGCTTTATCAATATTGGGAACATTATTTTTCAGGAAAGCGATCTTTTCACCATACTGATGAGGCAAACAATAGCCAGTAGTGTCAGGAATATTTACAGTAGTAGCACCGGCTTTAATAACTGCTTCAACTACTCTTGCCAGATAATCATTATCAGTGCGACCGGCATCTTCAGCATAGAACTCAACATTGTCAACAAAATTCCTGGCCCATTTCACACATTGTATAGCTCTTTCCAAGATTTCTTCTCTTGTCGAATTGAATTTTGCTTTGATGTGAAGATCGGAAGTACCAATGCCTGTATGGATCCTTGGGTTCCTTGCAAGCTTTAAAGCTTCTGCAGCGACCTCGATATCTTTTTGCACGGCACGGCTCAGACCACAAACCTGTGCATCTTTAATAATAGCGGCAATTTGTTTAACACTTTCAAAATCTCCAGGACTTGAAATAGGAAAACCGGCTTCTATAATATCAACACCCAATTCTTCCAGTTGAAGTGCTAATTCGATCTTTTCTTTTGTATTTAGTTTACAACCCGGAACTTGCTCACCGTCTCTGAGAGTAGTATCGAATATGTAAACCCTGTTATTTGGCATACAAACGTTTATCAGGTGATAAAATAAACAGGCTGCTTATTTTTGTGTTGCTTGCCGGTAACCAATAAACTTACAGCCTGTTTGTCCGAAATTATTTCTATTTTATTCCCCGGTCAAGTCAAAATTGGATGTATTTTACACCGGGCAGGGGCGTCAAATTCAGGCGAAACCTTTGCCTGTAAAGGATCTTAGGTAATTAAAACTACAATGCCCAACCGTTCGGCCGATACACTTTTTCTATTAATAAAATCGCTTGAGAAGAGTGAGAAACGGAATTTTAAGCTCTTTGTAAAAAGAAACACCTCCGGGGGAGATTTAAAATTCATTCAGCTCTTTGATGCACTTGATGCAATGAAAGAATATGATGAGGCGTCTTTGCTTAAAAAAAACAAATCGATCAAGAAGCAGCAGCTTTCAAATATCAAGGCGCATTTATATAAACAGATACTAGCAAGTCTTCGAATTATTCGTGATGAGAATAATATCGACATTCAATTGCACGAGCAAATGGACCATGCCCGCATTTTATACAACAAAGGCCTTTACCTGCAAAGCCTGAAGTTGCTTGATAAAATGAAAGAGGTGGCGAAGACACATCACCAGCTTACCTATTTACAGCAAGTTTTATTTTTTGAAAAAAAGATCGAAGCATTGTTCATCACCCGGAGTATGCGTAACAGGGCCGATCAATTGACAAACGAAAGCGAAGATGTAAATGAAAAACTTTCTGTCGTAAATAAACTTTCCAATCTTTCCTTACAATTATATAGCTGGTATATTCAGCATGGTCATGCACGGAATGAAAAAGATTTTGAAGAACTGAAGGAGTATTTTGAAAAATATTTACCAGAAGGCATTAAGAAAGATTCTTTTTACGAAAAGCTTTATTTATATCAAAGCTATACATGGTATGCATTTATTCGCCAGGATTTTTTACAATACTATCGTTATACACAGAAATGGGTCGATCTTTTTGATGAATATCCTTTTATGCTCACCGCAGAAACAGCAATGTACATCAAGGGAATGCATAACCTGATGGGTGCACATTTCAATTTGTTGAATCATGAAAAATTAAAAGATTCTATCCGGAAATTTGAAGTCTTTACAAAGCATCCAATTATTACTGGTAATGAAAACAACCGGATCCTTACTTATGTTTATCTATATACGGCTAAGTTGAATCTTTGTTTTTTGCAGGGCAATTTTACAAAAGGATTGAAGCTGGTTCCCTTTCTTGAAAAAATGCTAAAGGAGTATGGATTATATCTTGACAAGCATCGTGTCCTGGTTTTTTATTATAAGATAGCTAGTCTTTATTTTGGAAGTGGAGATAATGAAAAAGCGATCGATTACCTCAATAAGATCATTAATGAAAAGGCTGATCTGCGAACTGACCTGCAATGCTATGCTAGATTATTACACCTGATCGCACATTATGAGTTAGGTAATTTTGAACTGCTGGAGTATTTAATTAAATCTGTTTACAGGTACATGGCGAAAATGCAAAATCTCAGCAAGGTGGAGGAAGAAATATTTGCATTCCTTCGTCGATCTTTCCGCGTAGGCGCCCATGCGTTGAAACCGGAGTTTGAGAAATTATTAGAGACCTTAAAAAGATATGAACGGAATCCTCTTGAAACAAGGGCTTTTAGTTATCTCGACATTATATCATGGCTGGAAAGCAAGATCAATAATGTGAATGTACAGGATGTGATCCGGGAAAAATATTTGTTAGGCAAAAAGGGAGTTAAAAGTTAGAAAGCTTAATTCCCGATTCCGGAGTTGTCATGTTGGTAACTCTTTAAAAATTCTACCTATAAATCCCTCACTGCTTCTTACTTTTGCGCAATTTATTTTTTTCAAACTATGCCAGATAAACAACAACCCGCAATTCTATTACTTGAAGATGGAACTCTTTGTCATGGATCAGCTTTCGGAGCAATTGGTACTGCTACCGGCGAAATTTGTTTTAATACCGGGATGACTGGTTACCAGGAAGTGTTTACCGATCCGAGTTACTATGGACAAGTATTGATCATGAACTCTGTTCATATCGGTAACTATGGTGTAAAAGATGAAGATGTAGAATCTGATTCGGTAAAGATCCGTGGCTTGATCGGAAGAAATCTTGAAGAAACATATTCGAGAAAACAGGCGAAGGGCAATTTGGATGAATACTTGAAGAAGAATAAAATTGTTTGTATTGAAGGAGTTGATACCCGTGCATTGGTAAGTCATGTTAGACAAAAAGGTGCAATGAATTGCATCATTTCTTCGGAAGTACTTGATGTGGAAGAATTGAAAAAGATGCTGGCAAAAGTTCCTTCAATGGATGGATTGGAATTAGCATCCTATGTAAGTACAGAGAAAGAATATGAAATGGGTGATGCTTCATCTCCTGTTAGAATTGCAGTAATGGATTAT
>DATDCP010000440.1:0-5340 GCA_036524255.1 Chitinophagaceae bacterium | reverse complement strand
AGAGTTAGGAGTGGAGTTAGTAGAACAACCATTGGCAAGAGATAATTGGGAAGGAATGAAAATTCTTTATAAAGAATCTCCCTTGCCATTATATGCTGATGAAAGTTGTGCATTGGAAAATGAAGTGGAGAAATGTCACGGTTTTTTTCATGGCATAAATATAAAATTGACAAAATGCAGCGGCATTACACCTGCACGGAGAATGATAAAAAAAGCAAGAGAGCTTAATATGCAAGTGATGATCGGATGCATGAATGAAACCACAATTGGCACAGCAGCTATTGCTCATTTATTACCATTACTTGATCATGTTGATATGGATGGCCCATTACTTTTATCCGAAGATGTTGCGACTGGAATTTCTTATGATAATGGGAAGATCATTTACTCTGATAAACCAGGTCTTGGTATAACTTTTAATGGTTGATATATTCTATCTCTAAAATAATTTTAGGTCCTCAGGAGCGTTATATATTCGGCAAGTAGTTTTTTACCTTCCAATCCAAATCCATTTCATGAAAAACAGTGCTAAAGGCCTGCTTTTAATCACATTATGCTTGTCATTCATTGGCATTAAGTCATTTTCACAAGATGGAAATAAAGGAACTTATATCGGCTTCATTCTTGGAAAAATGAATTACCAGGGAGATTTGAACCCAAACAGCTTCACATTTGCCCATTCAAAAGCTACTACCGGAATTGCGATCCGCCAATCATTGAATAGATGGATATCTTTTAAAGGAGGTTTTGCAATTGGTCATATTGATGCAGCAGATCATTATAACCGTGATTATCTGAAAACACGTAATCTCAGCTTTAAAACAACGATAAAGGAAGTTTCAATTGGTTTGGAAGCTTCATTGCTTGATTTGTCAACTGCACGTTTTACCCCTTATGTATTCGGGGATGCTGTGCTTTATCATTTCAATCCATGGGCTTATGATATGAGTGGCAAAAAAGTTTTCTTACAGCCACTAAGTACAGAAGGGCAGGGGCTTTCTCAATTTCCAGAACAAAAACCATATAAGCTTACTCAAATTGCACTTGGTTTTGGTTTTGGGGCACGATATGCAATTAACGACAACATGAATATTGGTGTTGAAATGATTCAGCGAAAAACATTCACTGATTATCTTGATGACGTAAGCAGCATGTATGTTGATCAGAATGTGTTGTTGCAGGCAAAGGGTGCTAAAGCAGTTGAAATGGCTTATCGCGGTGATGAAATTACAGGCGGCCTGCCTTATCCCAATCATGGTGAGCAAAGAGGGACACCATCTGAAATGGATTGGTATTATTTCTTCGGGATAAATTTTGAAATTAAGTTTTCTGCATTTGCTCAATTGTTCAAAGGAGTGAAAGCAGAGAATTCCTCTGCACTTCAATTTACCCGTTGTCCCCGGAATGTGCAACAATAGCCACATGCTAATTGGAAATACTCAATTATAGCTAATTCAATGATTCAGGCCTTATTTTTGCACAACCAATGCAAATCATACGCATGAAAACAGGTCTCCTGTTTATTCTTTTCTTATTGAGTGTTTTATTTGCTCCGGCACAACGTGTATTTATTGGCGTGGCAGGAGGACTTGCCAACTATAATGGTGACTTACTTGATAAACTTTACCACAATAAATTAACGAACGGCTTTATTGGTCTTACGGTTCATTATGAATTGCAAGACCAGATCCTTCTTCGCGGGTCTTACAATTTTGCAAGGGTAAACGGAAGTGATATTTACAGTGAGAAAGAAGATCTCCGGATGAGAAATTTGCATTTTGAATCAGCGATATCAGAGTTCAGCGTTGTTGGAGAATACTATTTGTTCAATCTATATGAAAGGAGATTTTCGCCTTATGCTTTTGTAGGACTGGGACTTTTTCATTTTAATCCCTATGCATATGATTCACTTGATCGCAAAGTTTTTTTAAAACCATTGAGTACTGAAGGACAGGGAATTTATCCTGATAAAAAGCCTTACTCATTATGGCAGCCGACAATACCTTTTGGTGGAGGTGTAAAATTTGCAATTACAGAAAATCTTCGGATAGGTTTTGAGATCGGGTTAAGAAAAACATTTACGGATTATCTGGATGATGTAAGTACCAGTTATCCGGACCAAAATGATCTGCTTGCTGCCAGGGGACAAACTGCTGTTGATTTTTCTTATCGAAGTGATGAAGTTCCAGGTGGGGATGCGACTTTTCCGACAAAACAAACACAACGTGGGGGTGCGGAACAAAAAGATATGTATTATTTCACGGGGATTAATATATCATTTCGTTCTCCATTTAGCGGTGGTGGTGGAAGCAGCCGTAGTCGCGGATATGGCAAAAAAGGAAAATTTGGTTGCCCAACTGTTCCATTATAACTCATAAACACCTTGCCATTCCTCATTTGTTAATTGTTACTCATAGACAACTAATACTAACTTTGAGGTTTATTTATACGCAATGGCATATCGTAATCAGCAACATTTTATAGATACATTAGAAAAGGAAGGCGAGTTACTTCGCATAAAGACTTTTGTAGACCCCAAATTAGAAATGGCGGAGATCACTGACCGCATGAGTAAACAACTCGGCGGCGGTAAAGCATTGTTGTTTGAAAATACCGGGTATGATTTTCCGGTATTGATGAATGCTTATGGAAGTGAACGAAGAATGTGCCTGGCACTTGGCGTTCAGCATTTAGATGATGTGGCTAAAGAAATAGAAAATTTATTCAAGCTGTTATCTGCACCAAAAGAAGGGATACTTGATAAACTAAAAATGCTTCCGAAACTAAGCCAGTTTGCTTCATGGATGCCGACAGTAAAAAGCGGGAAAGGCGAATGCCAGGAAATAGTAATGCGTGAACCAGACATTACAAAACTTCCTGTAATTACCTGTTGGCCAAAAGATGGGGGGCCGTTTGTTACATTACCAGTAATTCATACAAAAGATCCGAATACAGGAATAAGAAATGTTGGAATGTATAGAATGCAGGTGTTTGAACCAGCACTTACCGGAATGCATTGGCATAAACATAAAGTTTCAGCTAAACATTTTAATGAGTATAAAAAACTAAATAAGCGAATGCCGGTTGCCGTTGCATTGGGTGGCGATCCTGTCTATGCTTATTCTGCAACAGCGCCGTTGCCAGAGAATGTAGATGAATATATGCTGGCAGGTTTTTTAAGAAAGAAAAAAGTAGAATTGGTGAAATGCATCACACAACCAGAAATTGAAGTGCCTGCCGATGCAGATTTTATTATTGAAGGCTATGTTGAGCCTGATGATGAAATGATATGGGAAGGACCATTTGGCGATCATACCGGTTATTATTCTTTGCCCGATTGGTATCCGCGATTTCATATCACTGCGATCACTCATAAAAAAAATGCGATTTACCCGGCAACCATCGTTGGTATTCCACCGCAGGAAGATGCCTGGCTGGGAAAAGCAACCGAAAGGATCTTTTTAGCGCCTATAAAAATGACATTGATCCCAGAAATAGTTGATATGGATATGCCGGTGGAAGGGGTGTTTCATAACCTGGTGATCGCAAAAATTAAAAAAGATTATGCAGGGCAGGGGCAAAAAGTAATGAATGCAATGTGGGGTGCAGGGCAAATGATGTTTAATAAAATATTGGTATTGGTTGATGGTGATTTGAAAATTCAGAATTATGAAGAGTTGGCTAAATATGTATTTAAGAACATGAATCCCGCAACTGATATTTATTTTTCACAAGGACCGATGGATGTACTGGATCATAGTTGCAGTAAGTTGGGATTTGGAGGAAAGATGTGTATTGATGGAACAGCTAAACATGATGAAGAAATTGATGAGAGTTGGGAGTTGGGATTTGGGAATTCGGAATTAAATGAAAACTTATTGAAAGAAAAGTTTGTGGAAATTTACCATGTCAATACATCATTATTAAAAAAGGAAATTCCTTGTGTGATCATTTCTGTAAAAAAGAATAGAAAAGGACAAATTAAAGAATTACATAAACAGATTTGTTCAGTGCCTGAAGTAGCTGGAGTAAAGATGATACTATATGTAGAACATACCGTTGATGCCAATGATCTACCAACGGCTCTATGGCGTTTTTGTAATAATCTCGATCCGAAAAGAGATGCCCATATAAGCAAGCAACCAACCTCAAACCCTAAACATCAAACCTCGAACTATACAGCTTGCATCGGCTTCGACGGCACTCGTAAAACGAAGGAGTTTGACAATTTTAATCGAGACTGGCCAAATATTATAGTGGCAGATGACGCTACCATAATGGCAGTAGATACGAAATGGAACGATCTTGGTATCGGTAATTTTATCTCTTCACCGTCTTTGAAATTTAAAGACCAGATGTATGGGGAAGAAGCAATAGTGTCTGAATCAGCTCATCAATCAATAAAAGTTTAAATAGCTCATGAAAACATTTACAAAATTCCTGC
This sequence comes from Chitinophagaceae bacterium, assembly GCA_036524255.1. Classification (GTDB taxonomy): domain Bacteria; phylum Bacteroidota; class Bacteroidia; order Chitinophagales; family Chitinophagaceae; genus VBAS01. Next base: position 896 of record DATDCP010000440.1, on the reverse strand, counting down.
TTCCACTGTTTGCTTTAAGTATAATTACGGCAAACACAGATGCGCAGGATAACAAGAAGCCTTTGGAGAGATCATTGCTTTGGGAGGTGAGTGGTAATGGCTTAACCAAACCTTCCTATATATATGGCACTATTCACATGATATGTAAAGATGACGCCTCGCTTGGTGATAGTTTGATCGCAGTTATTCAAAGATCTGACCGGGTATATTTTGAAGTGGATATGGACAACCTGATGGAGATGTTATCAGCATTTAAAGATTTTAAAATGCGCAATGACACTACTTTGGCAGATCTGCTTAGTAAAGAAGATTATGAAAAAGTAAAAGAATATATGGAAAGCAAAGGTGGTATGTTGCCTTTTTCACAACTGGAAACTTATAAACCAATGCTTGCTTCATCTTTGTTAATGGAATCAGGTATAGGGTGCGAAGAATCGGTAGCAATGGAACAATTGATATTGGAAGAAGCAAAGAAAAATAAAAAAAGGGTGGATGGCCTTGAAACAATGAGCTACCAGGCATCCATTTTTGACAGTATACCTTATAAGCTACAGGCAGAACAATTATTGAAGTACGTTAATGATGGCGGGTCAAAATCAGAAGCTGATAAACAATTTGAAGAAATGATAGAAGCTTACAAAGCGCAGGATATTGAAAAATTGGGCGAATTTGTACAAGAAGATGATGGCCTTGGAAATTATGGAGACATTTTAATTTATAACCGCAACCGCAATTGGGTGGAAAAATTAAAGAAGTTGATGCCCGATAAAAGTTTAACGGTCGCTGTAGGTGCAGGACATCTTGCCGGAGAAAAAGGATTAATAAAATTATTGCGCAAAGCGGGATACACAGTCAAACCTGTTAAGTATAAGATGAAAATGGAAAGAGTGATATGA
>DATDCP010000439.1:0-2391 GCA_036524255.1 Chitinophagaceae bacterium | reverse complement strand
CCATATCAGCATATACTGGCTAAACCATAGATAACACCAGAATACCGAGAATGCAAACATGAATTTTCCAATATCATGAAGATGTTCTTCATTGGTATATTCTAAGTATCCTTTGTTCTTAAGGTAAATAACAAACAAAGCGATCAACGCCACACCAGATACAAATGTGCTTGCGAATGTGTACCAGCTGTACATGGTGCTGTACCAATGTGCATCAATGCTCATCAGCCACAACCATGGAGTAGTTGACATAACGGTAAGTGCAAATACTAACAAGTACAATGCTGACCAAACGGTATTTGTCCATTGGAATTTTTTACCTTCTTCAACACTCATCTTCCTTGCATCAGTACTTAAAGAAAGATTCCTGATCTTTTTACCTAATAAGGACCAAAGCACAATTGTCAACACTGTCCAAACCGTGAAAAATGTTTTATTTAAAAACCCTGATTTATGTTTCAAAATGTCATCAAGATGGTCTTCTGGTGCCGCCCAATGATAAATGGCATGATCTTTACCAAAAACGATCGCCAATAAAATTACTCCGCAAATAACACCGATAACAGGCACAGCAGAAGCAATTGCTTCCGCTACTCTTCTGAAGCTTGTTGTGAAGCCACCCCAGGCAAGAATAGTAGCACAAAGGAAAAACATAGCAGCGTTCACTACCAATAGAAAGAATACACTGTTTTGCAAAAGGCTTCCCCAAAATCTTGCTCTTTCATGTTCGCTATTACTTGCACCATGTGTAACATAAAGCAAAATGACAGATATGATACCGACTGCGATCAGTGCATACGACCACAGGCTGTATCTTTTTGGTATTTCAAATTTTTCACGAATAGTCATCAGTTTACCTTTTATTATTCTTCAAAAAAACTTTTTACTTTTTTGCTGTCGCAGAACTGTCAGCGGGCTGCGCCGGTTTATTTGTTTCTAAACTTTGCTTTTCTCTTATATAATGAATGATCATCCAACGTTGCTTCGTACTTAACTGCGACGCATAGCTGCCCATCATGTTTTTTCCATACGTAATAGAATAAAACATTTGCCCATCTGGCATTTTTGAAACTATCGGATCTTTTATCAAATCTTTTGGGGCAGCTAAATATGGGCCATTCCCTCCGCCAAATAAGGGTCCCATTCCATCGAGTTTTTCTCCATGACAAATACCACAATTTATCAGGTACAATCTTGCTGCTTCCAAATAATCAACCGCACTTAATGCAGGCAAAGGATTGGAAACGCTTTTCGATGCAACATAATTTACACTATCTCCTATTTTGTCTATAGCTAAAGGAAACGCAGGCATATCTTCTCTTGCAACTGTTCCTTCTACCGGTGTCCTGTCATAAAAGATCTTTCCTCCTCTCTCTAATGTATCGCCTGTAAATTTTGATGAATCCAAAGCAGCGTAAGTTTCAAAAGCCCTGCTATACGCCATATCCGGCATATAATTATGTCCCGCACTTGTTTTACCCCTACAACTGCTCAACAGCATCCCTGCCGTAACAATTCCTGTAATTATTGCAATTTTTTTCATCCTGAATTTTTTACTCATTTATGCTGCTACTTCTTCTGTTTTCTTTTCAAGAATTTGTTCTTTATCGTAACGACCAAGCCACCAACGATTTTCTTTGCGATCCACTTTCACATCTTTTGCTCCAAGGCTTTGTAAAAAAGAAACTGCTTCTGCCTCGTTTGTTTTATCAGTGCACTCTAAAGCCATTAAGAAAATATCATCAGTTGATCTTAAATTAAAATGATCTTTTTTTACAAATGGCGCCAACTGGCATAGGTAACAAAAGGTAAGCACCATACCAACTGAAGAAAATAACACCGTTAATTCGAATGTAATTGGTATCCATGCTGGTAATGAGAAAAATGGCTTACCCCCAAAGTTCAATGGCCAGTCATACGTCAGCGCCCATGAAATAAATCCTAATGCTGTAGCCGTACCGGTAATTGCATAAAGAAAACCGGCAGTATGTAAACTTGTATCACGAAGACCCATCGCCTTATCCAATCCATGAATTGGGAATGGCGTGAACACATCATGAATTTTGTATCCTGCCTTGCGAACTTTTTTCACAGCAGGAAACAGCACCGCCTCATCATCAAAGCTGCCGACTACATATTTTTTTATTGCCATATCTTTTAGCTTTTAGCTTTGAGCTGTGAGCCGAAAACTCTTTTTATTTATTTCTTTACTACGAACTCATGGCTCAAAGCTCACAGCTCGTAGCTTTCTTTATGCTCCATGATCATGCGAATGCTCATCTGCAAAACCCTCACCGTCCTGTTTTTCCAGGTTATCCATTTTATCTTTCTGTGTATCTCCACTTCTCTTCAATATATGTTTGATCTCCGCCAACGCAATAACCGGGAAGA
>DATDCP010000438.1:0-2999 GCA_036524255.1 Chitinophagaceae bacterium | reverse complement strand
ACCAGAGGCGTAGCCTCGGTTGGATTTTGTAACCATGGACTTCAGTCCATGGCAATGAAGCAAAAACAATATATAAAGAGCCATAGGCTCGATAGATATAAAAATAAACATCGTGGCCAACACCTACCACCAAATCTACTTACAAACTGTATTCGCAGTAAAATACAGAAATGCTGTTATCAATAAAGAGTGGCGGCCAAAACTTCTGGGTGTCATAGGTAATTTGATCAATGAATCAAATTGTAAAACCATTATTGTAAATGGTGTGGATGATCATGTTCACTGTTTCTTCGGATTGAAGCCCGTCGTTTCGGTTTCTGAATTAATGAAAACAGTAAAAGCAAAATCATCAAAGTATATCAATGACCATCAGCTAACGCCAGATAGATTTGAATGGCAGGAAGGGTATGGGGTTTTTTCTTATAGGCAAAATGATGTGGATACAATTTATAAGTATATACAAAATCAGGAGGAGCATCATAAAGTTCATACTTTCAGGAACGAGTATTTGGATTTATTAAAAGAGTTTAAAGTGGAATATGATGAACAATATCTTTTTCAAGCTATGATTTAAATAAGGGGACTATTGCCTTTAAAAATGTAAATATGATAGTAGATAAAATATTTCAACCATTCTTTACCACCAAACCCACAGGACAAGGAACCGGTTTAGGATTATCGCTGGCTTATGATATTGTTACAAAAGGACATGGTGGTGAATTGAAAGTAGAAACAAGAGAAGGAGAAGGAAGTGAATTCATAATTCAATTACCTGTTTCTAAACCCACCGAATCATGAAATTCTATTTGATTTTTTTGTTATCAGTGATCTCATTTATTTCTGTTTCAGCTCAGCAGGAAGCTTTTAAAGATGTGGACAGTTTACTGAAAAAGCTTTCTACAGCAACATCTGATACTGCCAGAATAATTTTAAAATGCAAATTGGGTGAAGCCTATAGAGCTAATGATCCTGATACATCGTTGTTGCTTGCTAACGAAGCTTTATCAAGATCAACAGAGATAAAATTTAAAAAAGGTGAGATTCATGCATTGATAGTATTATGTGTTTTGAATAGAGAAAAAGGAGATCTGCCTTATGCACTCGAACTTGGATTAAAAGCCTTAAAAATTTCTGAAGAACAACAATATGCTTATGAACAGGTATATAGTCTTATTCGTATCTCGGCGGTATACTTTGCTGTCAGGGATGCGCCAAAAGCAATGACTTATCTTAGAAGATCGGAAGAAGTTTTAAGGAAGAACTACGATGATTGGCAATGGGACGTTACACAATATTTTTTCGCGGACGGATATGAGCAGCTGAACAAATTGGAAAGTGCCGAAAAGCTGGTGCAAATGCTTGAGGAAAAACATCCCTCAGAGCAGGCTTGGTTAGTTATAAATAACAGGTTGCGGGGAAATATAGCGGCAAAGAGAAATGAACTTCCGCTTGCTATAGAATATTATCGTAAGAGCATTGAAGCAGCGATGGCGGGGACAACATTCAGGGAAGCAGCTACTGCAATCAATGCCATGGCCCAGGTTTTTAAAAAGCTTGATCAACCTGATTCTGCAATTTTTTATGCAAAAGAAGGATTGAAGCTTGGTGAAATGCTTAAGTATAGGAACCGAATACTCGCAGCAAGCAGTTTGTTAGCGGAACTATATGCAGAAAAAGATCCTAAGGAAGCCATAAAATATTATCAGATTGCCTCTGCAGCAAAAGATAGTTTATATGGAGTACAAAAAGTTCAGCAGCTTCAGTCTGCAACAATGAAAGAACAGGAGAGACAAAATGAATTGGAAGCTGCCCAACTTGCTTATCAGAATAAGATGCGTCAATGGGCTTTGCTGGGCGGAGTAGGAGCGTTCCTTATTATTGCATTGATACTTTATAGGAATAACAGGCAAAAACATAAAACAAATAAAGTATTAGAAACTACGCTCAATAATTTAAAAGCAACTCAATCACAACTTATACAATCAGAAAAAATGGCATCGCTTGGTGAATTGACAGCAGGCATCGCACATGAAATACAGAATCCCTTAAACTTCGTTAATAATTTTTCCGAGGTAAATAAAGAACTGATCGGGGAAATGAAAGGAGAGATCGGGAAAGGAAATATGGAGGAAGTAAAACTAATTGCTAATGATATTGAAGCGAACGAAGAAAAAATAAACCATCATGGCAAACGAGCTGATGCAATAGTAAAGAGCATGCTTCAACATTCGCAAGCGAGTAGCGGTAAAAAAGAACCAACAGATATTAATGCTTTAACTGATGAGTATTTGAGATTAGCTTATCATGGTTTGAGAGCAAAGGATAATTCATTCAATGCAACCATGAAAACTGATTTCGATGAAAGCATTGGTAATATCAATATCATTCCGCAGGACATAGGTAGGGTGATGCTCAATTTGATCAACAACGCATTTTATGCTGTTGATGAAAAGAAAAAAAGAGCAGGCAATGGCTATGAACCAACAGCCACTGTGACTACTAAAAAGCAAAATGGGAAGATCGAGATCAAAGTGAAGGACAATGGTAATGGAATTCCGCAAAAAGTATTGGATAAAATATTTCAACCATTTTTTACCACAAAGCCAACAGGACAGGGAACTGGTTTGGGTTTGAGTTTGGCTTATGATATTGTTACAAAAGGCCATGGGGGTGAGTTGAAGGTTGAAACAAAAGAGGGGGAAGGATCGGAATTCATTATTCAATTGCCAGTCAATTAAAATGAAAGGATGAAAGTTCTATTAAAAATTGTTTTGTTTTTGTTGTTGCCTGTTTTGGCTGATTCGCAATCAAACAATATTGATAGTTTAAGAGCTGCTTTTAATGATGCACCCGATGGTCCTTTGAAATTCAAAACAGCCAGTAATGTCTACTACTATTACCAGGAATTGAATCGTGATTCGGCGCTTTTTTATGCTGAGCAACAATTACAAATAGGTAAGCGCAATCATAATAAAATTGCTGAAGGAATTGGTTCTGTT
>DATDCP010000437.1:0-2029 GCA_036524255.1 Chitinophagaceae bacterium | reverse complement strand
CTGATCAGCGGACGTTCAGCTTTATCTTTTATCAATCTTTCATGAAGAAGATCAATAGGAGTATTTATCCAAACCGCTGTTCCGCTTTTATTCATGAAATCAATATTATTAAAATAACAGGGAGTGCCGCCGCCGGTAGCCATTATAAATGAATCATGACTTTCGGCAATGATATGAAGTGTATCTTTTTCAAGTAACCGAAAATACTCATCTCCTTCTTCTGCAAATATCTGGGTGATCTTTTTTCCTTCATTTGATTCGATCTGTTCATCAAGATCAAAAAAAGGAAGTCGGAGTTTCTCACTCAGTTTTCTGCCCCAGTAGCTTTTACCAGAACCCATAAAGCCTATAAGGAAGATTTTCATATAAACCCCAAGCCCCCAGTTATAGTTTTAAAGTTGAAGTTTTCTCACTCCCCGAAGGGGAGAATTGAATCTTCACAAATGTTGTACTTACAAAAAAATATTTTTCATCAATTTTGATCATTAGAATTACAGAACGCCGAAGAGTGCGACGCAACGAAAGTTAAATAGAATTACTAAAGCTGGTTACACAATAAATAATTCAAATAAAGAACTAATACTTCCAAATGATGAATGTCACAATCTAAGTTCCCCCTTCGGGGGACAGGGGGCTTTTATTTAAAAGCATTCAACCCCGTCACGTCCATTCCTGTTATCAGCAAATGAATATCATGTGTGCCTTCATAAGTGATCACACTTTCCAAATTCATCATGTGACGCATTACAGGATATTCTCCGGTGATACCCATGCCACCTAGCATCTGTCTTGCATCACGACAAATATTTGTCGCTACTTCACATGCATTTCTTTTTGCCATACTTACTTGTTGTGGTGTTGCCCGGCCTTCACTCATCAATACACCCAATCGCCAATTCAGCAATTGTGCTTTTGTGATCTCAGTGATCATCTCCGCCAGTTTCTTTTGTTGCAATTGAAATCCTCCGATCGGTTTGCCAAACTGTTCCCTTTCTTTTGAATAACGCAAGGCTGTATCATAACAATCCATTGCTGCACCGATAACGCCCCATGCAATTCCATAACGAGCTTTTGTCAAACAACCCAACGGTCCTTTCAATCCTTTTACACTCGGGAAAATATTTTCTTTTGGCACTTTTACATTATCAAAAACAAGTTCACCTGTTGCGGATGCCCGCAAACTCCATTTGCCATGAGTGGTTGGAGTCGTAAATCCTTCCATTCCTTTTTCTACGATCAAACCTTGTATATCACCCGCTTCATTTTTTGCCCATACAACTGCTACTTGTGAAAATGGTGCATTACTGATCCACATCTTTGCGCCATTTAATATTACATGATCACCAGCATCTTTAAAATTTGTAAGCATGCTGCTCGGATCACTTCCATGATTTGGTTCTGTCAATCCAAAACAACCGAGCCACTCACCACTTGCAAGCTTTGGTAAAAACTTTTTTCGTTGCGCTTCACTTCCATAAGCATAAATAGGAAACATCACCAATGAACCTTGCACCGATGCAGTTGAACGTACACCACTATCGCCACGTTCAAGTTCCTGCATCATTAGTCCATAAGAAATATAATCTAACCCCCCACCGCCATATTCAACCGGAACTGTTGGACCAAAACAACCAAGATCACCTAACTGTTTTACGATCTGCTGCGGAAACTCTGCCCGCTGTGCATATTCTTCAATGATGGGAGAAATTTCTTTCTTCACATAATTTCTTACCGACTCACGAATTAATTTTTGTTCTTCAGTAAGCAATTCATCTACCAAATAATAATCCGGGCTTTGAAAAACATCAGTACGGGCAGCCATCGCTATTTAAAATTTTAGATTGTAAATTTTCAATTTGTAATGCGGCAAAGGTAAGGGATTGAAGAATGAGTATTTGCCCGGCTTTCTCTTACTATTAAGCTGCTGTTGCACAGTTTATCCAGAGCGAAGCGAAGGACACTCTTGTGCTACAATAATTCTATTCAACAAAGAATTGCTCCGCTCTTTAAAGCGGGAACAAAAATAAAA
>DATDCP010000436.1:0-10130 GCA_036524255.1 Chitinophagaceae bacterium | reverse complement strand
GAAATGCCGGAGGTTGAAAGAGTAAGTTTAGCAAGCAATTCGCCGGCACACTGGGGAGCATCCTCCACAACAATGAAAGTTGACAATGGAAAAAGGGAAATTGAATTGATGACGGAAACGATGAAAGCTGACCCGGATTATTTCAATATTTACAAGCTAAAACTCTTAACAGGGAAATTTCCTGTGCAAAGTGATACGTTGAAAGAATATTTAGTTAATGAATCCTTTACAAAAGCATTTGGATTCATAAAACCTGCCGATGCAATAGGAAAATTTGTAAAAATGGATAAAAAGCTTGTTCCAATTGTTGGAGTATTGAAAGACTTTCATACAAAATCAACTCGCGACCCAATAAAGCCAGTTGCTTTTGAAAGTGCTCGTAATAACAGCTATACTATTCATATCGCACTAAGATCTCAAACAAGCTCACCGGGGTTATGGAAAACAGGGCTGGAAAAGATCGAAAAAGAATTCAAGAAATCATATCCGGAGGATCCCGATTTTAAATATAAATTTTTTGATGAAACGATCGCTTCATTCTATAAAAAGGAACAGGATGTTTCAAGGTTATTAAAATGGTCGGCAGGTCTTTGCATTTTTATCAGCTGCCTTGGTTTATTAGGGCTTGTGATTTATACGACTAATACCAGGACAAAAGAGATCGGTGTAAGAAAAGTCCTTGGCGCTTCTGTTGTTCAGATCGTTTCACTGTTATCAAAAGACTTGTTATCACTTGTAATGATCGCATTTATCATCGCTACACCGTTGGCATGGCTGGCAATGAGCAACTGGTTGCAGGATTTTGCTTATCGAACTAATATCAGTTGGTGGGTATTTGCAGCCTGTGGCATTAGCATGCTGATGATAGCTCTTGTATTATTAAGCATACGTACGATCAGGGCAGCATTGACAAATCCTGTTAAGTCATTAAGAACAGAATAAAATTAAAGACATGATCAAAAACTATTTTAAAACTGCATGGAGAAGTGTTTGGAAGAACAAAACCTTCTATGCGATAAACATTTTTGGTTTGCCCTGTTAAAAATTTACGGTCACAATAAATTGTAATATTTTTTTATGGTTAGCAATTATTTCAAACTGGCGGTAAGAAATCTTGGTAAGCGCAAAGGATATTCTTTGCTGAATATACTCGGGCTTGCTATTGGCATTACATGCTGCCTGCTTATTTTCCAGTATGTTTCTTTTGAAAGAAGTTATGACAACTCCCCGAAAAATGCGAAACAAATAGCAAGGCTACGTCTTGATTCTTATCAGCAGGGAAAACTTTCATGGCAATCCGCCACAGTATATCCAGCATTTGGGCCTACTATGAAAAAAGATTTTCCCGAAGTGGAGGAGTTTTGCCGTCTTATCGATGCTGACGTTCTGTTATCTAATGATAAAAGAGAAGTAAAGTTTAGTGAACAAAAAGGGTATTATGCCGATCCCTCATTTATCAGCATGTTTAGCCTGCAATTATTAAAAGGAGATCCCAATACAGTTCTGGACGCTCCCGATAAAATATTGTTGTCCGAGAGCATGGCAAGAAAATATTTTGGCAATGAAGATGCAGTTGGAAAAAGGCTAACTCTCCGTGATCCGGGTTATACAAGAACGCTACAGGTAACAGGAGTATTTAAAGAATTTCCTTCTAATTCTCATCTTATAATCAACCATTTGCTTTCCTATTCTACATTAGGAAATATAATGCAAAGTTTGGGTGACACTTCTAATGCTACAGAAACCGCATGGGGATGGTATGATTTTTATATTTACCTGCAAATAAAAAAAGGAACAGAATTAAAGCAATTGGAATCAAAGCTTCCTGCTTTTTGCGACCGTTATATAAATAACCGTGAGTGGAACAAGGCCAACAATGTTAAAAGCCAGGCTTACCTTATACCCTTGCGTGATATTCACCTTTATTCCAACTTTAACCAGGAAGCAGAAGTAAATGGTAATGGAAGATCGGTTGCGTTTCTTTTTCTCATTGGGTTTTTTATTATGGGTATTGCCTGGATCAATTATATAAACCTGGCAACAGCCAGATCAGTGGAAAGAGCAAAGGAAGTTGGAATACGAAAAGTAATGGGTGCCTTGCGAACAGATCTTATTACACAATTCTTGTTGGAAAGTTTACTATTGAATATTGTATCGTTGCTTATTGCTTTGGGTGCTGTTACATTGCTTACATCCGGCTTTAACCAGATGATTGGTCGCGATAGCGATTCTGTTTTTGTTTTGCAACCGGTGTACTGGTATATTTTTGCATCTATATTTATTGCTGGTACATTATTATCCGGTATTTACCCTGCATTTGTTATATCAGGCTATCAGCCTGTAACTGTACTAAAAGGTCTTTTCAAAAATAGTTCTGGTGGATTAAATCTTCGAAAGGGCCTGATCATTTTACAATTTGCCACATCTGTCGTATTGATAGCTGGAACGATCATCGTTTACATGCAAGTGAACTATATGCGGAAGCAACAACTTGGGGTAAATATCAAACAAACCCTGGTTTTGGATGGAGCTGTTTCTGTCCAGGATTCACTTTATCAAAATACTTTTCAACCTTTCAAGACCGCCTTGCTTCAACAATCAGGTGTAAAAAGCATGACTGCTTCAAGCAGTGTAATGAGTAAAGAAATTTATTGGACAAGCAGCGTTAAACGAGTGGATCTGCCAAATGCAACTTCTATGACTCTTTACCATCTCGGTATTGATCATGATTTTATTCCTTCTTTTGAAATGAAATTACTTGCCGGAAGAAATTTTTCAGAAAGTTTTCCTACGGATAATAAAGCTGCTATTCTGAATGAAACTGCAGTGGCCAACCTGGGATATAGCAGTCCTGAAAAAGCACTTAACGGAAAGCTGCGGAGAAATAATGATACACTTACTATAATTGGGGTTGTACAGAATTTCCACCAGGAAGGATTAAGAAAATCGATCGAACCACAAATAATTCTTCTCCGTCCTAATAGCCGCAGCGCTTATTCTGTCAAAATTGAATCGGCCGATGTGAGTAAAACAATTGCTGTTGTTAAAACCACATGGGATAAATATTTCCCCAATGATCCATTCAAATATTATTTCCTGGATGAAGTATATGACCAACAATACAAAGCGGATAAGTTGTATGGAAAAGTATTTAGCATGTTCTCATTCCTGGCTATCCTGATCGCTTGTTTCGGATTATTGGGATTGTCAGCATACAATATTTTACAGCGCACCAAAGAAATAGGAATTCGCAAAGTAATGGGAGCATCTGTTCAAAATGTACTTTTCATTTTATCAAAAAACTTTTTAACACTGGTAGGAATTTCATTCCTGCTTGCCGTGCCAATAACATGGTGGGTAATGCATAATTGGCTACAGGATTTTGCCTATCGTATCAATATGCCATGGTGGGTTTTTTTAATAGCAGGTGTTTTAGCCGCATTGATCGCATTTATTACGATCAGTTTCCAGGCAATTAAAGCGGCACTTGCCAATCCCATCAAATCATTAAGAACTGAATAAATGTATTTTTTATGATCAGAAATTATCTAAAAGTTGCGATGCGATATCTTTTGAGAAATAAAGGATATACAACCATTAACATTCTTGGCCTTGCGATAGGTATTAGCTGTTGTGTTCTTATTATGCTGTTTGTTCGTAGTGAATTCAGCTATGATAAGTTTCACAGCAAATCTGACAGGATATACAGGGCATGGGTAAGGGAACATAATGAAGACATGGAAGATATTCTTGATATCGTTACTCCATTACCTCTGGCAGGAGCCTTACAGGGAAGTTTTCCTGATATAGAGTCAACATGCCGTGTTTATAGTTTTGGACCTCTTGTAAAAATTGGTGAGCAATCTTTCAGTGAAGATGTTAGAATGGTTGACTCCAGTTTTTTCAGCATCTTCGATTTCAAGTTTATTGAAGGCAGCAGGGAAAATCCTTTTCCAACTAGTAATTCAATTCTGCTTACGGAAAATACTGCAAAAAAATATTTCGGAAGTAAAAATGCAATTGGGAAAAATGTTGAAATGCAAATGGGCAATGAAAAAGTTGTGTTTTCAGTTGCCGGAATTATAAGATCGGCTCCTGAAGAATCAAGCATCAAATACAATGCTCTCATTCCTTTTTCCAACGCAAAATTTATTTTTAGCGAACGGGCCATGAAAGCGTGGTTCAGTGTAAGTTCAGAAACCTATGTCTTGCTTAACAAGGGTATAGATGCAGAAAAACTTACGAAGAAATTTCCTTCCATGGTCAAACAAAATCTTGGAGAGGATTTTAAGGAAGGCGGGTATATGGTAGCCTTGCAGCCAATTACTAAAATTCATCTTGATACAAGCATCCCAGCTGGCATCGAACCAATAAGTAACCCGAAATATTCATATATACTTTTATCAATAGGAATTCTTATCCTTCTTGTTGCCTGCGTAAATTTTATTACACTTTCGGTTGGCAGGTCCGCAACAAGAGCTATGGAAGTCGGCGTTCGGAAAGTGTTGGGAGCAGAACGCCAGCAGCTGATCAGGCAATTTTGGGGTGAGGCGATCTTGCTTACTGTTATTTCTGTAATTATAGGAATTGTTTTAACAGTAATGCTGGTAAATCCTTTTAACCAGATAATAAATCGCCAGCTCAGTTTGCAATTCGATCTTGTTTTTACCGGTTATTGTTTGCTTATAATAGTATTGATCGGTTTGATAGCCGGCATTTATCCAGCTATTATTCTTTCAGGTTTCAGACCTGTAGAAATACTAAAAGGAAAACTGAAACTTGGGAATAACTCAGGCCTGCTCCGCAAGAGCCTGATCGCAGGACAGTTTGTTACTTCCATTGGCATGATCATCTGCACCATTGTGATCAGTGGACAACTGGACTATTTACAGAATAAAGACCTGGGATATCAAAAAGAGCAAGTCATAGTTGTTCCTACTAATAAACCAAGATTAAAAGGCATGGAACTGGCTGAACTGTATCGAAACGAATTATTAAAACAACCGCAAGTAATTGGAGCAACAGTATCCCTGATGAGTTTTTCAGAAACTCCATGGATCAACGTTGGCTACAGTGATGACAAAAATGTTTACAGGACGTTTCAATTTAATGCTGTTGATCCATACTTTTTAAAAACAATGGGAATTCAGATGGCGCAAGGCAGAGAATTTTCTGAAGATAACCCGGCTGATCACACTTCATCAATGATCGTGAATGAAGCTATGGTAAAATTGTTTGGATGGAAAGATGCAGTAGGAAAAAAGCTACCGGGAAGGATCGAACAGCAGATCATTGGCGTGGTAAAAGATTTTAATTATGAATCGTTGCATACCCCTGTTCAACCACTTGCCATGGTGATAAAACCAGATACTTTTTTCCGTCGTATCAATGATATAAATTTTAACGCTCCGGCACAACCAAGAATTTCTGTTAGATTAAAAGCCGGCAACCTGGCTGCAAACCTGGCTACATTAAAACAAGTTTGGAAACAGGTAGCTCCTGACCAGGAATTTGAATATCGTTTTCTTGATGAAACAGTTGCTGCACAATACCGCCAGGAGAAAAGGACATCTACAATTGTAAAAATAGCTTCTGCACTTTCCATCTTTATTGCATGTATGGGATTATTCGGTCTTGCAACTCTCACTGTTGTTAGAAGAACGAGAGAGATCGGCATTCGAAAAGTATTGGGAGCAAGTGTTGGCAGTGTCGTCCGGTTACTGTCAAAAGAATTTCTTGTACTTGTGATCATTGCTGCATTGATCGCTTTCCCGCTTGGATGGTGGGCTATGAATAAATGGTTGGAGGATTTTGCTTACAGGATTCATATTGCATGGTGGGTATTTCCTGTTGCAGGTATCGCTGCTTTACTGATTGCATTGCTCACTGTCAGTTTCCAGGCAATCAAAGCTGCTATTGCAAATCCTGTAAAAAGTTTAAGAACCGAATAAAAAGTGATTAAAAATTAGCTGATGTAATCACAAATGTTTGAGAATATAAAAAATGTATTATGCTAAAACACATTCTTACTATTGCCTTTCGGAGTATAAAGAAACATAAATCTTCTTTTGCTATTAATCTAATCGGACTTTCTACGGGATTGTCCTTTGCTTTTCTTCTTTACCTGTGGGTGCAGGATGAGCGAAGCATAGATAAGTTTCATGCAAATGATGACAGGCTTTACCAGGTAATGGAAAAAAGTACTGAGAACGGTATAATAAGAATACAGGATCACACTCAAGGCCCCTTGTCGGAAGCCATGGAAGAAGATCTCCCTGAAGTGGAAAATGCAGTTACTGTAATGAATCTGTCTAAAGAAGGTATAGATATTACTATGAAAAATGGAGAAAAGACTTTTAAGTCGGCTGGTATATTTTCAGGGGAAGCCTTTTTTAAAGCATTTACATTTCCCCTTATCTATGGAAATGCTCCAACCGTATTAAAGGAAAAAAATAATATAGCGATCTCTGAAGATCTTGCAATAAAGCTTTTTGGAGTTGCAGATGCAGCATTGGGGAAACCTTTGGAATGGAATGCATTTGGGAAAAATCATTTATCATCTGTTACAGGCGTCTTTAAAAATGTAAGCACCAGCTCCACACTGAAGTTTGATTTTGTACTCACAAAACAAAAGCTGTTAGAAGATATATGGCAAAGTGGCAAGCGATGGTCGAATACAGGTCCTGAAACTTATCTTTTATTGAAAAAGGGTGTTAATCTAACGGCTTTCAATAAAAAGATCGAAAGATATATTGATAAATATGATAAAGACAATCATTTCTCTCTTTTTGTAAGGAAATATTCTGATGCTTATTTGTATGGAAAGTATGAAGAAGGTAAACAGGCAGGTGGCAGGATCACCAATGTGAGGCTATTCTCTGTGATCGCTATCCTGTTGTTAATAATTGCTGCAATTAATTTTATGAATCTATCCACTGCGAAAGTATCCGGCCGACTTAAGGAAATCGGTATTAAAAAGACAGTTGGAAGCAACAGGCGAAGTCTCGTTTTTCAATTTCTCGGAGAATCGCTTTTTGTTACGGCGCTTTCCACTGTTATTGCATTGGTGCTTGTTGCATTACTACTTCCCCAGTTTAATTTTATTACAGGGAAACAACTGTTATTTCATTTTTCCGCCGGCCAGTTATCGGTGCTTTTCTTAATTGCATTAGTAACGGGCATCCTGGCGGGAAGCTATCCGGCTTTCTATCTTTCAGGCTTCAAACCATTGGAAACTTTAAAAGGAAAATTGCAGGGAAAGGTAGGTGAGCTTTTTGTAAGGAAAGGGCTGGTCATATTTCAATTTATAATATCTCTTGTTTTGATCGTATCTGTTTTTATTGTTTACCGGCAAATTGGATTTGCTCAAACCAAACCTATTGGATATGCAAAAGAGAATGTGGTTTATTTTGATATGGAAGGAAAGATATTTGAAAACAAAAAGAATTTCTTTAATGAGTTGAGAAGAGTGCCGGGTGTAGCACAGGCAGGAGGAATAAATCAAACCCTAATCCGGGAGGATGGGGGCTCATCAACTTATGGCATCGAGTGGCCTGGAAAGATAGCGGATAAGAATATTGATTTTATCATCAGGACTGTTGATGAAAATCTTGTACGAACGCTCGGCATGCAAATGAAGGAAGGAAAACCCTTTTCCGATAGTTTGGGCAGCAATAATTCTTACCTGTTGTTGAATGAAACTGCAGCAAAGGTTATGGGACTAAAGGATCCTGTGGGAACAAAAGTAAAGTTATGGGGAGAAGAAAAGACGATATTGGGTGTGATGAAGGATTTTCACACAGCTTCTATTCATCAACCAATTTCACCTTTGATATTCAGATGCGTACCAGACGATGTAAGCATGGCTTTGGTTCGCATTGAAGCCGGCTCCGAACATAAAGTAATTGATAATCTTACTGCGTTTTATTCAAAAGTAAATCCGGGTTATGCATTAAATCTTAATTTCCTGGACGAGACATTCCGGGCACAATATTTAACAGAAGAGCGGACGCTTACCCTTGCAAAATATTTTGCCTGGCTCACCATTTTAATTTCCTGTTTGGGATTATTTGGTTTAGCTGCTTTTGATACGGAACGACGTACAAAAGAGATTGGCATCCGAAAAGTATTAGGTGCAAATACAAAAAGCCTAGTTGCACTTTTATCAAAAGATTTTTTAAAACTGGTAGCAATAGCGATCATAGTTGCATCTCCGGTTGCTTATTATTTAATGAATAAATGGTTGCTGGATTTTGCTTATCGTGTAAATATCAATTGGTGGATATTTATTGTTGCGGGAGGGTTGGCATTATTAATTGCTTTGATTACCGTAAGCTTCCAGGCAATAAAGACCGCTGTGGCAAACCCAGTAAAAAGTTTGCGAACCGAATAAAAAACTAAAGCCATGATAAAACATTATTTGAAAATATCCTTTCGCAACCTTTGGAAATACAAAAGTTTTTCCGCGATCAATATATTGGGTCTTGCTATTGGCATGGCAGCTTGCTTGCTGATATTACAATATGTAAGTTTTAAGCTTAGTTATGATCAGTTCCATAACAAGGCAAATAATATTTACCGGGTTGTAAATGATCGTTACCAGCAAGGCAAATTGATCCAGCATGGGACTATTACTTATTCAGGTGTCGGCAGGGCTATGAATAATGACTTCGAAGAGGTCATTCAAAATACCAGGGTTGCACCATCTGGTGAAGCGATCATTACGTATAACGATAAAAAAATTGCTGAGCCAAACCTGTTTTTTGTCGACAGCAACTTTCTTACCATGTTTGATTTTCCCCTTGTTGCCGGCGACAAACAATCGGTATTGATCCGGCCCAACACCGTTCTCTTATCGGAAAAACTGATTGATAAGATATTTGATCACGAAGGAAAGGATTATGATCAATTTGTGGGTAAAGCAATTACACTTTGGACTGATTCTATGCCTTACAAGATCGAAGGAGTTTTAAAAAATATTCCTGAGAATTCTCATCTGCAATTCCAGATGCTTATTTCATATCGTACGTTGATCAATAATTGGAAAGAGGCTGATCATGATTTTACACAATCAGATTTTTGGCATTATGTACAACTAAAGCGTGGTACTGATTATAAGGCACTCAACGCAAAACTTGGAGCATTCAGTCAAAAAAATTTCCAGGGAAATAAAATATCCGGCAGTGATGAAACTTTTTATCTGCAGCCGCTTTCAAAAGCGCATTTAAATTCTGATTTTGAATATGAGATCGGTGTTACTGGCAGCGCCACTGTTGTTTGGGCTTTATTAATTATTGCATTGTTTATTATTACTATCGCCTGGGTAAATTATATCAATCTTGCTACAGCAAGATCCGTGGAAAGAGCCAGGGAAGTAGGAATAAGAAAGGTTGTAGGATGCGAACGCCGTCAATTGATCTTTCAATTTCTTGCCGAATCGGCATTAGTGAATTTGATCAGCATGGGATTGGCAATAGTGCTTGTTCTGTTATTGCAATCTGAATTTAATAAGCTACTGAATTATCAATTATCATTATCTTATCTTTTAACAAAAGGATTAAATGGATACAGCATACTCATTGGACTAATATCAATTGTTGTTGCCGGTATTTTTGTTTCTGGTCTTTATCCTGCATTTGTACTTTCCTCATTCAAACCGATCGCAGTTTTAAAAGGAAAATTTGGTAGTTCAAAAAAAGGAATCTTTTTCAGAAAGGCGTTGGTACTTGGTCAATTCACAGTAACAATTGGTTTGATCATTGGATCGTTGGTGGTAATGAAGCAGATCAGGTACATGAATAAAACACAGCTTGGTTTTAATATTGACCAGGTACTGGTGATAAAACCACCAACACTTACAAATTTTGATTCTACTTTCATCAGCAGAGTAAATAGTTTCAAGGAGGAGTTAAAACAAATTGCACATGTACAAGGTGCAACTACATCATGGAATGTGCCGGGCGGTGATATTGGACGAAGTTTTAATGTAAGGCAAGCTGATTCAGCTGCAACAAATAAGTTCACTGTTCGTCATACTTCAGTTGATTATGATTTCCTTAATGTATATGGAGTGAAATTAATAGCTGGGAGGAATTTTAAGCAAACAGATCATGATCCCAATGGCAGGAATT
>DATDCP010000435.1:0-2057 GCA_036524255.1 Chitinophagaceae bacterium | reverse complement strand
TTTTCAAAAAGCGCTTTTTTGCCTTCACAAAAAACATAAAGGCACATAAGTCCCACTACTTCTGCTGACCCGTAAACATAGTCATTAAATTTTCTTGTGTCGTAATTTCTTTGATTCAGATCCATCTCCATGCTCCCAAAGAATGCATCGATCAAATTATGATCAATATTGTATTCATTTACAGTTTGCTGGAAACTATTTAGTATCGGGTTCAAACCAATTCCTCTATCAATGGCAGCATATGTTTCCTTTTTAAATTCTTGCAGGAGCGATGCCTTATCATAATCATGAAAAGTATCCACGATCTCATCAGCAAACCTAACGAAACCATAAATATTATAAATAGGTTGTCGCATATCCTGGTGTAATAAACGAATAGCAGAAGAAAACGAAGTGCTATATTCTTTCGTCGTGATCTCACTGCTCTTATTACTCACTGAATGAAATTTTGCAATCATTTCCGATTTATTTATTCGTTAATTAATTTTTCATAATGTCGTTTAGAGTATCGATCGTACTCTTTTAAAACCTCTTTCGCGACCACTTCCCCACTGATCAAACACGGCGGTACACCAGGTCCAGGCACGGTTAATTGTCCCGTATAAAATAAATTTTTCACTTTTTTGCTTTTACAGGATGGTTTGAATATGGCGGTTTGCATTAACGTGTTTGCCAAACCATACGCATTGCCCCGAAACGAATTATACTCACTAGCAAAATCAGAAACAGAAAATGTCTTCTTATAGATAACCGCATCAAGAATAGTTTGCCCCGTCTGTTTTTCCATTCGTTTTATGATCTGCTGAAAATATTTTTCTCTTGTAGTTTCATCATCATTTTTTAACCCTGATGAAATAGGTATTAGGAAAACCATATTATCACAACCTGCCGGAGCCACTTTATCATCACTAACTGAGTTTATGCTTACATAAAAAAGCGGGTTGGAAGGCCACTGGGGATCGTCATAGATCTCTTTTGCGTGCTGCTCAAATGGAACATCGAAAAACAATGAATGATGAATTACATTTTTCAATTTTTTATTCAGTCCGACAAAATATAATAAACAGCTTGGAGCCATCACCCTGTTCTTCCAATATGTTTCATTATAACTACGGTATTTCTCAGCTAAAAGTTTTTCTTCTGTAAAATGATAATCTGCCCCGCTGATGATCACATCAGCTTCATGAACCTTTTTATTTGTAACTAAATTTTTTGCTCTACCATTTTGTATAAATATTTGTTCCGCTTCTTCATTAAAACAAAATTCTACCCCTAATTCAACCGCCAATTCATACATAGCTTCCACAACTGAATACATTCCGCCAGTTGGATACCATGTGCCACCTTTGATGTCTGCATAGTTCATCAAGCTATAAAGTGCAGGAGTATTTTGAGGTAAAGCACCAAGAAACAAAACAGGAAATTCCATCAACTGGCGCAGTTTAGGGCTCTTAAAATATTTATGAATGTGTCTTTTTATTGAAGTAAAAACGTCCAGTCTAAATACTCCTTTGAAAATATCATGATCAATAAATTCAGTGAATGATCTCCCCGGCTTATGCACCAGTTTGTTTATACCTGTTTCATACTTGTATGCAGCTTCTGTTAAATATTTTTCAAGCTGCCCGCTGGCTCCTGGTTCAAATTCAGCAACCATTTTTTTAAATGCGTCATAATCTGCGGGCACGTCGGTGAAATCATTTTCCCAATAGACCCGATAAGAAGGATCAAGTCGCTTCAATGAATAATAGTCAGAAACTTTCTTACCAAACTTTTTAAAATAATTTTCAAACACATCCGGCATCCAATACCAACTTGGTCCCATATCAAAAGTGAAACCGTGTTCTTTTAATTGCCTTGCCCTTCCTCCTGGCCCGCTGTTTTTTTCTATAACAGTCACTTTCCATCCGGCCCTAGCCATGAACGAAGCGGCTGATAAGCCTGCAAAACCACTTCCCACAATTATCACTGATGATGACATAAGAAAATTTTAATACCGGATAAGCTGTTCTTTTAAAAGTTTTCGTGCAAAATGAATCCTACTTTTTATAGTTCCG
>DATDCP010000434.1:0-6637 GCA_036524255.1 Chitinophagaceae bacterium | reverse complement strand
GAACTGAGAAATGCAATTTTTCAGGCGCCAAAATTTTACCGGTGCAAAAATTCCAATCGGTCAAAAAAAGATATTGCAAATAAAAAACTCCCGGGCCATCAATGCGAAGATGAGTATCGCGCCAAAATAATTTATGTGATCTATTGTTGATATATTTATCGCAGACATTTATTCCACCTGTAAAACCAATTTGGCCGTCTATTACAATGATCTTTCTATGGTTCCTGTAGTTAAGGCGGTTTGCCAAAAGATAAAAATGCACTTTTTGAAAAGGATAAATTTCTATACCGGCTTTTCTCATTCTTTCCTCGGTCTTTTTCTTGATTGTCGGACTTCCAAAATCATCATAAATAAAACGCACTTTCACGCCTTCGTTTGCTTTTTGTATAAGTAGTTCCAAAATTTGTTTTCCGATCTCATCCTGCTCGAAGATGTAATACTCAATGTGAATGTGATGTTTTGCATTGCGAATTGCTTCCAGGACTTCTGGAAATTTTTCCTCGCCGTTTAATAATAACTTCACTTTGTTTCTTCGGGTCAAAGGACTGCGCAATTCTTTTTCCACCATAACCGCCAGTTCCCTATTATTTTCAACCGCGAGATCAAGAGGGGAAATGGTTTCTTTCATATATATATCCATTTCCTTTTTTAGCCTATTCAACATTTTTTCATCGTCTTTAGATTTTCTGTTGTACAATTTTGTTTTCCAGAAGTTGATACCAAATAATATGTAGAAAACAACACCGCCAATTGGTATAAAAAGGATCAATAAAAGATAAGCCATCGTTTTGGTAGCACTCCTTGTTTCATAAATAACCCGGAGGCAAACAGCAATAACGATAGCGGCATAAATGGTCCCAATAATATAAAACCAATCCATAGTTTTCAATCGAATTTAAATTTTAGGCATAACACAAAAACGATATTACAGAAAGTTACGGGTTTAAAAAATTGATAGCGGGATTAACCAATCAAAAAGCTGGCCTGAGTTAAAGCTGTTTCGATTCAAGACCACTGTGTTCGGAAAATCCCCATCCATTTGCTTCTTCAGGATAAATTAGTATTTTGTATTTCCCTCCTAAGGATTACCGCACTTACTAATTATCAAAATTTGTTTATGAGTAAACTATTTTTTCTCCTTGTGGGTCTTTTTTATATTGGTTGCACAAAAGAGATCAATTGTCATGATAACAGCAAATCTGTTACTGAAGAAGAGGCCACTGCTAAAGGCGGCGCTCCGAAGCCAACCAGCTATACTAATTTTACAATTCGCCAGGGTCAGCATTACTGCGATCAGAATAGTCTCAAATCAGTCAGAACTTCTGAAATGAAATTCATGGCGAAATTTGATAATTCAGCAATGTATCAAACTGTGATCCCGGAAAATCAGTATGATATTAATAAACTATGGGGTTTTAGCGAAGGGATCAATAATCAATACAACAGTGCCCGGATTGGCTGGTCATGGAATAATAATGCTTTGCGTTTATATGGTTATGTGTATGCTAAGGGTGTACGTCATATGCAGGAGATCACATCGGTTTCCATTGGTGCCGATATTACTTGTAGCATAAAGCTTGCAGTTAATACTTATTTGTTTACAGTCAATGGTATTTCTATAAGTATGCCACGAGGTTTATCTACAACACAAGCTAACGGCTATCAGCAATATCCTTATTTTGGCGGAAATGAAACTGCGCCACATTTGATCACGATAATGATCAAGTCATTATAGGTATTTATTATTTGTTTGCAGTTTCTGGTTCATATTCTCCGTAAACAGCATCTCGAAAACTATTGTGCAATTTAACTTTATCGTAGGGTAAGAGTTGCGTTAACAATACTGCTGTCAGTTCATTTACCGGATCGACCCAAAATAAAGTGCTCATCGCCCCGTCCCAAAAAAACTCACCTACCACACCATTGTTCTCTTGTTTTGTTTTAGGCGGGGCAGTACGTACAGCGAAATCAATTCCGAAACCAACCTGGCCCCTGTCGGGTAACCACATTCTTTTTGAAATAGTATCAGATAAATGATTCGTTGCCATCAACTTTACGGTTTCAGGTTTCAAAATACGTATTTTGCCAAGTTGACCATTGTGTAAAAGCATTTGAGCAAATTTCATGTAATCATCTATGGTAGATGTAAGCCCAAGACCTCCCTGCTTTAATGTCCAGCGTTTTGTATTTAAGAGATTGGCCGACGAGTCTGGCATGCGGGTTAATACCCCTTCATTACTCCGGTTGTATACAGCAGCAAAATATTTTCTCTCGCTTTCCGGAACATAATAACCCGTATGAGTCATCTTTAGGGGATCAAAAATTGTTTCCTGTAAATATTGATCAAATGGTTTTCCAGAAAGCTTTTCTACCAAATACGCCTGAACATCCACTGAAACACCATAGGCCCATTGATCGCCGGGATGGAAAGCCAGGGGCAGGCTGGCCAGCCTTTTTGCCATTTCACTAAGTGAGTTGTTACGATTCATTATATCAGCCTTTCTCACCATGTTGCCAAGAACAGAATTACCACCACCGGCAAACCCCGCTGTATGTCTGGTAATATCACGAATTGTAATAGGACGTTTTGCTGGTTCAAGGATCGGATTACCGTTTGCATCTGCTCCTGTAAACACTTTCATATCGGAAAATTCAGGAGCATATTTATAAAGTGGGTCATCGAGTTGAAACGCTCCTTTTTCATATAATGTCATCAATGCAACACCGACTATAGGCTTGGTCATAGAGAAGATGCGCACAACGGTATTGCGATCCATAGGAATATTTGCTTCCCGGTCAGCATAACCAAATGCGTTAAAATAAACTTCTTTTCCTTTTTCAAAAATGAGAGCTGATAGTCCCATCGTTTTTCCTGAATCAATAAAACTTTTCATCATAGAATCTATCCTGCTCTTAACGGCTGCATTTACAATGATAGCATTTCCTTTTTTTTCAGTTAAAGTATCTGAAATATTAAATGCGACGAGTATGAACAGGACAGGGAGGAAGGCTAGAATCGTTTTTTTCATTGAGGGTTATTTTGAGATTTAGCTGCTGAAATTAAGTGTATTTTAAATATAGCATAATTTTCAGAATATAGTGTCCGGGAGAAGCAGTGTATCGACAAGAGATTCGAACAGTAAGTTAAGAAAACGGGAAGAATTATTGTCGTCATTTTCTCCGAGCCTAATGATGCGTAACTTAGCTGAAAGCAATTTGACTTTATGCAATTCTTTGTTGAGAAAAATTCGGTTGTTAGAAAGATCTGGGGTAAAAGTGACACAGTACTATTTATTTTTGCAGGTGCTTCTGCCGAGTTTGCGCTTAATAAGGCTGTGGACTGGCTTTACTTTACGGGAAAACTACCTGCTGATCCTTTAGGTCGGTTGTTCTCCACGGTTAGTTATGCAAGAAAGATTGTTTTTTCGTCAATGGAGGAAGCCAATAAAGCAATTGACATTATGCGGCAGATACATACTGCCGTTGAAAAAAACCGTGGCTCTACAATACCCGACTGGGCTTATCGTGATGTACTGTTTATGTTGATACATTACTCAATTGCATCATACGAGTTACTGGAAAAAAAATTAACAGACGAAGAAAAGGAAGAAACGTACAATGTTTTTTATCGTGTTGGTGCAAGAATGGGATTGCAAGAGTTACCCCTTACTTATATTGAATGGTTGCCTGTAAGGAAATCACATTTAATAGCAGATCTGCAAAAGAGTGAATACACTACCGATCTTTTTAAACAATATAAAAAGCATCTTGGCGCTATGCGTTTTAAGGTATTGATAGAAGGTCAAAAATTAGTTGTGCCTGAAAGAGTAAAAGAGTTGTTGCAGTTCAGTGACTTTTCTTTGCTTACTCCTGTAGTGCCGCTGTATAAGATCAGCAGGCTGATGAAGATGGACTGGCTGTTGAAAAAGATCCTGCTCCCTTCAGATTATAAAGATCAAATAAACGAACTGGATGTGCCCGAGGTTAAAAGCTAATTTCTTTCTGCTATTATTAACGATTTTCATATCATACTCTGTCCGAAGGTAAGCAAGTTGTTATCCGGGTCAAGCAGGGAAAATTCTTTTTGTTGCCAGGGTTTAATTTTTAAATGACCGGCTTCGGGCTTTTTTTGTCTAAAGCCAACTGGTACCATTCCTCTATATTACCTGTTCGGATATATACCTGCCCGTAATTTTCTTTTGGATCAAGATCTTTAAATTCGAAAAAATGAATTTGAATACTGTCTTTCTGTACCATTAAATAGCCATCATAATCTGCACTGCCAAATTCCTGGAAATTTAATTTGTTCAAATAAAAATCTCTTGTAACAGCTTTATCACGCATAGGTAGCTTTGGATTGATGTCTGTAAGCATGTTTATTTAAATTTGATCTCTTCAGTCAGGATCAAAAATAGAAGAAATTTCTTTTTCAATTAAAGGTCAACTTGACTCTATTTAATACAATCACCTTCTCTTAAGTTTAATGAAAAAACCCCCGATAAAAACCAGGGGAGGGATAGGACAATTAACTGGACGCTATTCTTAAAAAAGATTTATTTAAAATGAATATTCAGGCGATGCAATTTTGTATTCACGATTTAAAATATTTCTTTCATGAGGATCTCTTCGTGAATTTAATTCCATTTCAATTTGCCTGATCCGATCGTTGCATTGGGTACATTCTTCCACACTTGCATCATCCCCAATCAGCTTATAATATGATATTGTTTCCTGTGCTAATAAATTTACAAGCTGTAACGGCTGAAAATCCTGAAATTCTTTCATAAAAAGGGATTTGATAAAAAGTAAATAGCAAAGAGTGTGCAAGAAAAAATAAAAAGCCCCTCAACGATCTATGAGAGGCTTAATTAGCCATCGTGTTACTGAGTCAAAATGTTCTTTTTATTGATCAATTCATTTTAATAAACTTCATTTTACCTTGAGATCTTCCATCTGATGAAATTGCCTGTACATAATAAATACCTGAAGCAAGATTGGCAACCGAGATTGATAATTGATCGCCTTCTATAGCCATTACATTGCCGATTCTTCTTACAACAGTACCATTGTTATCATAAATTAAAACTGAAACCGGGCCGGTATTTGAGACCGAAGTCCATCTCATAACAAGATTTTGATTGAATGCTATTGGATTTGGACGCAAGGAGAAATTTATTGAGGCTTTTTGACCACCGCTATTCTCACTTGGATGTTGAAGATCGGTACAACTTCCAAGATCAGCTCTTATCACAGGTGGAAGACCAGTTGATTTATTTAAATCAACATAATCGCCCGAATAATTGAAAGAATTTCCTGTTCTGGGAATTAGCCCAACAGTTCCATCAGTCAATAATATTAAAAATGCGCCTTCATTGGTAACCATCACACCTGAAGTTTCTGCATCGTGCATTTCAATTTTATCATTGCAATGTAATCTATAAGAGTTTGGTGAGTTTGGTCCGCCGATAGGTTTTAGTTCAAGCATTTGTCCCCTGTACTGATCATCACCAGCAAGCTTATAAGTAGCATAAGTAAAGAATGTACGAGTTACAGGATGATAAAAAAGATCCTTGATTCCACTATTTATAGGATCATTATTAAGGCTGCTGATAAAATCCTTGCAAGGATTTCCAGACCAATCCACTTCATAATAAACAGGAGTTGGTGTTCCGGTAACAGAGCTAACATTTGCGATCTTGCCTAGCCACAATTTATCGATCACTAATCCACCTGGACCATTACCAGCCTTTGTTGTAACAGCAGTAAAATAAAAGTTTCCATTGTTATCCATTGTACCCGCTGCAGAATTCACAAAGCTTGGTGTTAGAAGTGAATTTTGTGGTGGAGGTTGTATCATACCCATTAATGTTACGTTGTAGGCGGCGTCGGTCTTTACAAATCTTGCAGTGTTCAACGAACCCTCGAAAGCCATTCCATATATTAGTCCATCGAGTTTATTCACACCTATACCATTTATCTGTAACGTTTGTGAAGTGCCAGGATATAACAACGGACCACCAGGAAGAAGAGTTATGGCACCGGTTGTACCGTTAACTGTGTAGATCGAATAAGGGTTTGTGATATCTGCATTTGTGCCGGCTCTTACAACCGCATAATTAACCGGACAATTTATCGTGGTCGGCGGTTCAATATTCGGTGATCCTTGTCCACAACTACCCATATCGCCACGGAGTGGATTTGGAAGTCCAGTATTTGTTGTGATCATTGTGAATCCACCGGTAAACCCAGTACTTGCATTTCCATTTACCATTCCAAAAGAGCCATCAGTAAACAGCACTGTGAACATACCTGTTTTATCGATCAAAGTTCCTGAAGTTTCTGATGTATGTGTATTAACTGTAGGATTGCATACAAGACGGTAGCGAAGCGGTGATGACCCTGGTATAGCAGCTAGTTCAAGCACCTGTGCTGAAAAATTTGTTGCTCCCGGCATTTTATACGTTGCATAAGTAAAGAAGCTATTAGTTTTTGAATTGTAACTAAAATCTTTTAACCCACTATTATTAGGATCACTTGTTAACGTTGAAATATAGTTGGCACAGTTTGCACCACTCACATCTACTTCAAAATATTCTACAACTGGCGAACCTGTTACTATTGATTGTGTGTTTGAAAT
>DATDCP010000433.1:0-2935 GCA_036524255.1 Chitinophagaceae bacterium | reverse complement strand
GTTTATTATGTTTCTCATGGCAGTTTTGATACGCATATCAATCAGCAATTTCAGCAGCAGCGTTTGTTTACTGAAATGAATGATGCGGTTAGATCATTTACAAAAGATCTGAAAGAAAATGGACGATTCGATGATGTATTGGTAATGACGTTCTCTGAATTTGGAAGAAGAGTTTCTCAAAATGCAAGCGGGGGTACAGATCATGGTACTGCAAACAATATGTTTTTAATCGGTGGTGGTATAAAAGAAAAGGGATTGATCAATCCAATGCCTGATCTTTCTGATCTTGATGAAGGCGACTTGAAATATAAAGTTGATTTTAAAAATGTATACGCAACAGTTTTGAAGAATTGGTTAGCAGCAGATGATATGGCGATCCTGAAAAAGAAATATGATTATTTGAAGTTTGTATAATTAATTCAGGCCTTTTTCTTTCATTATCCGGTTAAGCCATTTTAACATGGCAAAGCAAACAACAGCAGCACCTATCAGCAGGAAAAAATTTAACCAGAAATAGTTTGTCTTATCCTCATACTTATCCCACATGCTTGCCAGTACCCCAGATAGTTTATTGCCGATGGATGTGGAAACAAACCACCCACCCATCATTAAAGAAGTTATTCTTACCGGGCTTAGTTTTGAAACGATCGATAATCCCATTGGACTTAAAAGCAATTCGCCAATAGTTATTACGCCGTAGCTACCAATTAGCCATAATACACTTACTTTTTCTGTTCCGTTATTACCAGCCTTTACAGCGGCGATCATTACAAAAACAGATAAAGCAGAAAACAATAAGCCAAATGCGATCTTGGTTGGTGTAGAGGGTTCTTTTCCCTTTCTTCTTAAAAAAGCAAAGAATGCGACGATTAATGGTGTAAGTAAAATAACCCAACCCGGGTTAATGGATTGACTGAGGTTAGTTGACCACACATTTATTTTTTCATTTTCAGCGGGAAGTTTATCGCTTGGTATATTTCTGAAATAAACAGGATAGTTAAACTCTTTGATCACTTTGCCATTTTCTTTTTGAATACGGAATTGATCATCATATTTTGCTACCGAATCCTTTTTATATGTAAGGGTTTGTGCAAAAATTAATTTTTCAAAAACTTTTTCAGTAGTTCCTGTCACTTCTCTATCCGTATAACGGTCGGCCCATGTAGTAAGTGCAGAACCATTTTGTTTAAATACTGCCCAGAATAAAACGACAACGGCGAAAATAGCCAGCAATGCTGCAATGGGTCTCTTCTCACTTTTTTCTGCACTTACATAAAGAGAAGTATAAAAATAAATAACTGGGATACATGCAAAAATAAAAGCGTCTGTAGAATCAGATCCAAAAAAATTACCGGGTATCAGCCACCCGATAACACCCGCAACTATTGAAGGTACCAGTATTAGCATGACGATGCGGGTAAATGACATATCGCCTTGCTGTACTCCTTTCTTTATATCATAAGCAGCATAATGTTTTGTACCGGTAAGAAATATGATAACACCAATAAACATGCCGACCCCTGCTGCAGCAAAAGCATAAGCCCAACCATAAGTAATGTATAAAGCGGCGCCAAAAAAATTACAGATGAAAGCCCCAATATTTATTCCCATGTAAAAGATATTGTAACCTTCATCTTTCTGGTGAATATGTTGTGGCGTAGTGTAAACGTTTCCGAGTAGCGTAGAAATATTAGGTTTGAAAAAACCATTACCCAATATTACTAATGTCATTGCTATGTAGAGTACTGTAAGATTATGAACTCCCATTAACAGGTAACCAATGCCCATCATGATGCCACCCATGATAATGGACTTTCTATACCCTAAATAACGATCCGCAAGCAAGCCTCCTACAAAAGGTGTGAGGAATACAAGACCAATAAATGTTCCGTACAGATCGGCAGACTCTGCCTCTGTCATTGCAAATCCTTCTTTTACATCTTTTAAATAGAGAGTGAAAATTCCGATCATCAGGTAATACCCAAACCGTTCCCACATTTCAGAAAAGAATAAAAAAGGCAAAGCTCTGGGATGTTTCTTCCACATAGCAGATCATTTAGATAAGAAAGATAAGGAAACAAATTTTACTTAATAAAAAAGGTGGCTATGTAGCCACCTTTTTTTAGCATTTTATATAAAATTAGGCAGAGCCTGTTTTATCTCTTGTTATTTGTTCCAGCGATTTTATTTTGGAGAAAATTAATAAACCACCAAGTATCGCAGCAATCGTAATGATCCCGAAGAAAACTTTTTTATCGGGTATCTTATCCCAGAAGCTGGCCATTACACCAGCTACTTTGCCTCCCAAGGATGTTGATAAGAACCATCCTCCCATCATCAATGCTGTTAATCTCGGAGGAGACAGTTTGGAAACAAACGAAAGACCGATCGGGCTTAAGCAAATTTCACTTACTGTAAATACTCCATAAGTCAGGAATAACCACATGGATGAAACCTTATGTGTATATATACTCGGAACTGACATGACAGCAAACACCATTACTAATGCGCTAAGTCCCGAAATAACCAGGGCCCATGCAAATTTCCTGGCTGTTGAAATAGGCCTGTTTCGCTGGGCCATATATGCAAAGAACATTATTAATAGGGGAGTAAATGCAACAATAAAAAATGGGTTGATGGATTGAAAGAGTTCTGTGTTACCCACTTTGGCTAATCCATCTGTTGGCCATTTTTCTTTAGGCATGTTAGCAAAATAAGGATCAGGTCCCATTGTTTTTATAGCATTTCCTGAATCGTCAGTTACTACTCTCATATATTGATCTAATGAATCGACCTCCCTTGGAGCAGTAGTTAAATTTTGAAGTGTATACACTGCATCTGCAGGTTGCTCCATAAATTTTGGGATCGATCTGTCTGTATGTGATTCAGCCCAGATCGTAAGGCCGGTTGAATTCTGATTATAAATTGTCCAGAA
>DATDCP010000432.1:0-2088 GCA_036524255.1 Chitinophagaceae bacterium | reverse complement strand
CAGTTTAAAGAATGGTTTTGCGGAAGCCGGGAATGTTACTTTGTTTACTGCAAGGTTTTTTCGGGAAGTTGTCAAGCCGCCTTATGAATTAAAAGAATTCATAAAACAGTGTTATACTATAGGGTACAAATCCATCCCGTTAGTTGCAATAACCGGTTTTATTATGGGATTGGTGCTAACCATTCAGTCGAGGCCTACGCTGGCAGAATTTGGTGCAGAGTCCTGGTTGCCTGGTATGGTTGCCCTTTCATTGATACGTGAAATTGCTCCCGTAATTACTGCATTGATCTGTGCCGGAAAAATTTCTTCCGGTATTGGCGCTGAATTAGGTTCCATGAAAGTAACAGAGCAAATAGATGCGATGGAAGTTTCTGCTATTAACCCGTATAAATATTTGGTAGTTACAAGAGTACTGGCGACCACACTGATGATACCGCTATTGGTTGTACTGGCAGATGGCGTTGGAATTTTGGGAGGATTTGTGGGTATCAATATTCATAGTGATGTCACACTTTACCGCTATTTTTCACAAGTGCTTTCCTCACTTGAATTTTTAGATATCATACCGGCTACTATTAAAACTTTCTTCTTTGGATTTTTTATTGGTTTGATTGGTTGCTACAAAGGGTTTACCGCCGCCAATGGAACTGAAAGTGTGGGCAAAGCTGCTACCTCTGCGGTAGTAACAGCATCTCTTGCAATATTTATTATAGATATGATGGCTGTCCAATTAACCGATCTTTTTTTCTGAAATGAACAATGATACAAACACAAACAAATACAATAAAACATACGGTTACCGGTTCCATAAAACCTGTAATCACTATAAAAGGCCTGTATAA
Source organism: Chitinophagaceae bacterium (assembly GCA_036524255.1). GTDB lineage: Bacteria > Bacteroidota > Bacteroidia > Chitinophagales > Chitinophagaceae > VBAS01. The sequence continues at coordinate 1,246 of DATDCP010000432.1, read as the reverse complement.
ATCTTTTGGAAATACACAGATCTTAAAAGGTGTGGATCTCACGGTAAAAAAAGGTGAGAACCTGGTGGTCCTGGGAAAGTCAGGATCAGGTAAATCGGTATTGATAAAATGCCTGGTGGGATTAGTAACTGCAGACCAGGGTGAATTAAAAGTATTTGATACAGATATTACAAAACTGAATAACCACCAACTGAATGCGGTAAGAATAAAGATCGGTTTCCTTTTTCAAAATTCGGCACTATATGATTCAATGACTGTAAAGGATAATCTCTCATTTCCTTTGAAACGCCATTCAAAAAAATTAACGGGTTTGGAAGTGGAGAATTCAATAATAGAAGCATTGGAAAGCGTCGGCTTAGAAGAAGCAATTAATAAAATGCCTTCTGAATTATCGGGTGGTATGCGCAAGAGAATCGGGCTTGCACGTACACTTATATTACGTCCTGAGATCATACTTTATGACGAACCAACTACCGGGTTAGATACTATCACTTCCAGGGAAATAAGTGAATTAATATTGAGCATTCAAAAAAAATATAAAACTACCTCCATCATCATAACTCATGATATGGCTTGTGCAAAGCTTACAGGAGACAGATTGGTGATTCTAAAAGACGGTGTGATGGTGGCAGAAGGCAGTTATGAAGCATTGGAGAAAAGCAACGATCAATGGGTTCGTTCTTTTTTTATTTAATTATTTATAAAAAAATAAGTTATGCGTAAAGAATCAGGTTCCTCATGGAAATTGGGAATTTTTGTAATACTGGGTTTAGCGTTGTTTGTTTCAACCATTTATTTTGTTGGTGAACAAAAAAATATTTTCGGCAATACTTTTCACATAAAAGCACAGTTCAAAACAGTAAGCGGTTTGAAAGTGGGAAACAATGTTCGTTTCTCCGGTATCAATATCGGCAACGTAAATGAAGTGGAATTGTTGACAGACACTTCCGTAATGGTGGACCTGGTGATCAAAAAAAAATACCAGGAGTTTATCAAGACAGATGCAAAGGCAAGTATTGGCTCTGATGGACTGATGGGTGACAAAGTATTGACCATTACTCCGGGCACATCGGGTATGAGTCCTGTAAAAAATGGAGATATTATTCTCACAAAAAATGCTATAGAGATGGAGGATGTAATGCTCAGCGCTAAAACCAGTGTTGACAATGCCGGCATTATAACCGCACAACTTGCAGAATTTACAACTAAAATGAATAAAGGAAATGGCGCCCTGTCCAAATTGATC
>DATDCP010000431.1:0-8314 GCA_036524255.1 Chitinophagaceae bacterium | reverse complement strand
TGTTTCCCGCAATGATGTGGTCGGCACTACACCGGGAATATTCTGGTATTACCGTGGTAAACTTTTGCCTTTTAAAAAATGGATCCGTGCATTTGAGCCGGGCATTTTTCCAGAATTTTATCACCAGGCATCAACAGGTAATTTGATAGAAAGACAACTTACGATTAACCCGATCTGGCTCAATTTTCAGAAAGGTGGATACTTTGGATATATCATTACTCCAACTTATCAATTATTGACTGAACCATTTGTACCATTAGGAATAACTATTCCGGAAGGTGAATATAATTACCTAAGGCATACATTTTATTTTAGCACGGATCAATCAAGAGTGATCAGCAGCAATATAACTTTTGAAACAGGTTCCTACTATAATGGGAACCTAACTGCAGGAACAATAACGCTAAATTTTGCGCCTATACCTAATATCTTTATACAGGGACAATACAATCGCAATCAGTTTAAAGAAGTAGGTGAACCGGCAGCCGATAAAACAGTTGACCTGTACAGTATTTCCGGAAGACTTGCATTAAATCCAAGGTTACAACTTATCGGCTTTTATCAAAAGAATTCAGAAAATAATCTAAGCAATTATAACATTCGTCTTTCATGGGAGTACCAGCCACTTTCATATGTTTACCTTGTATTTAATCGTCGCGGATTTGATAATGCGCAACAAAAAAGGCAAACAGAAGATCATGCGATCATTAAAGTAAGTTACCTGCGACAACTATAAAAAAACAAAGCCCAGAATATCCGGGCTTTGTATAAAAAAATTAATCTGATCTTAATAACGTCTGTCTCTCGGACCACTGGGACCGGGTCTTCTATCCCTGTCTCCGCCACCACCACCGCCACGATAACCACCGCCACCGCCACTGCCGCCACGGTATCCGCCACCGCCGCCGCTACTACCACCGCGATAACCTCCACCTCCTTGTGAACTACCGCCCGGTTTATCTTCAGCTTGTTTTACTATCAATGGCTTTTTACCAAGAGAAATATCATTTAGTCCTTCAATTGCTTCTTTTGCTTCAACTTCATTTGGCATTTCTACAAAACCAAACCCTTTGCTTTTGCCGGTTTCTCTATCCATGGCAACTTTGGCTGAAACTACTTTGCCAAATTTTTCAAATATCTCCTCTAATTCTGCATCATCAAGATCATAGGGAAGTCCGGCAACAAAAATTTTCATGTGCTTTTTTTTGTAAATGTAATAAACTATACGCTAAAATTAGAATGACTCTTAAATTGATTATTGAGGAGCTTTTGCATCTACAACCTCAATTTCAAAAACCAAAATGCTGTTGGGTGGAATTTTTGCGGCTCTTGTTCGAATGGAATAGCCAAGATTTGATGGCATAATGATCTTGATCTTGCCGCCAACTTTACAAAGCGGAACACCAATTTGCCAACCCATTATTAATCTTTTCAATGGAAATGTTGCAGGCTTTTCCTTTGTTTGATCGAATATAGAACCATCTTTAAGCAAGTAGCCTTTGTAATTAACAGTAACTGTATCATTGACAGAAACCTGGCGGCCATTTCCGTCTTTAAGAATTGTATAATAAACCCCGTCAATATTTTTTATATCGGCATTTGTCGCTGAAATAAGCTTTTTGTCTATTTCTAATTGCGCTAAGCTATCAACATGTGATAAAAGATTGATGACAGGGAAAGAAAGATCTTTTGCCAGTAAGTTTTTCCATGAACCATTATTGCGCTGACACCAGGCTTCATGAATGTTTAGATTCAAAGGATTATTTTTTATTTGAGAACGAAAAGTTGCAGGTTGTTTTAGTGTATTCCATTGTCCCAAAATTTTACATGTGCCTATCAACTTCCATTTCTTTTCTTTTGGTAAAAAAATATAGCCGGAATACAATGCAAAATTCCCTGCAGAGTCACTGGCTGTAGCAATAAGCAACTTGTAGTTTTCATTTTCCATCCAATTATAATTCCAGCTTAATTCACCTTTTTCAACTTTAACGGCAAGGCCATTTACCATTACTGTTGCCGAAGATGGGAATTCGAACACAACTTCTTTCTCTTTTTTATCTGATTCCAATGAAAGTTTTACAACATCGGTTTTGATACCTGCAAATACTTCCTTCTTTGTGGTAATAGTTCCTACCGAAATGTCGGCAAGAAATGAGACGGCTTTTACACTATCTGGTAAAGGGTAATAAACAACAGAGTCTTTATAATATGCAGCAGAAGTAAAATAAGTTAAAAGTAAAATGCTAAAAGTCAGAAATCGTTTCATGTTTCAAGTTGTTTAAATGCTTTACCAATGCTATCAATTATATCGCCAGCTATTATTGCTTCTTTTGAAAATTCTTTTGCGGCAATATCACCTGCTGAACCATGAAGATACACCCCAAGTATTGAAGCTTCTTCAGAAGAATACTCTTGCGCCAATAAGCTTGTGATCATGCCGGTGAGCACATCACCACTACCCGCAGTAGCCATCCCCGCATTACCTGTATTATTAAAATATCCTTTGCCATTCGGATAAGCTATAAAAGTATGATGGCCCTTCAGAACAATTAAACAATTTAGCCTTTTAGCATCATGCAATGCTTTCTCAATTCTTTCAAAATCATCTTTACACTCACCAAACAACCTTTCAAATTCTTTCGGATGCGGCGTAAGAACAGATCCCGGTGGGAGAGAGGGCAAATTCTTTTCCATTGCTAAACCATTCAATGCATCAGCATCCATCACCATTGGTTTTTTATAAATAGAAATTAATTCTTTAACCGCTGCTCTTGTCTCAGATGCAGTTCCGAGGCCAGGGCCAATTCCAATTGAATTATATTTTAAAACATCATCATCAATTTTTGTGATGATCGATGAATTTGCATCTGTCATTAACATTGCTTCCGGGACAGTTGTTTGCAAAATCTCATAACCACATTTTGGAACAAAACAAGTAAGCAAACCAACGCCATTTCGTAAACATGCTTTTGCTGCTAAAACTGCGGCGCCGATCTTTCCATAACTACCTGCTATTACCATTGCATGCCCGAAATGCCCTTTATGTGCAAACCTGTTTCTTGGTTTATAAATTGAACGGATAATTGGCTTATCGATCAATTCAAGATCGGCTTCGAGAGAAGATAGAAATTCAGGCAGCAAACCAATATCAAGAATAACCACATCGCCGATGAATATGGCATTCTCCGCTACAAGAAATGCAAGCTTGTAACATTGAAAGCTCAATGTATAATTCGCTTTGACAATTTTATTTCCCTTGGATGATTGATCAACCGACATGCCGCTTGGAACATCAATAGCAATTACTGTACAACCGCTATTATTAATATGACCGACAAGATTTGCCGTAAATCCTTCCAGCGGCCTTGTTAACCCAGAACCAAAAAGTGCATCGATAATGACTGTCTCTTGTGATAGATTATGAAAGTTGCTTTCTTCCTGTATAAAATGAATATCAACTGCCGGATATTGATGAAGTCTTGCAAGATTAATTTGAAAATCATCGGTTCCCTTATGACCGAATTCGAGAATGTAAACAGAAACTTTACAACCGCGGTCCCCAAGCATTCTTGCTATCGCCAGGCCATCTCCGCCATTATTTCCCTTACCACAAAAAATAGCAAATGAATGAACGAACCAGCCGTTATCATCAAGCCATTCAAAACATCTTGTTGCGGCTCTTTCCATCAGCTCAATGGAAGCAATGGGCTCATGTTCGATCGTATACTGATCCCATGATCTTATTTGATCCGCTTTTAAAATTTTCATTTCGAGAATTCTTGATTAAAGTTGAGGAAGAATTCTCAAAAAGAAATGATTAGCGTCTTTTTTTGGAAGATTTAGTTTTTAGAGAGTAGGTTTCCTCTTTTATTGAATTTTCGCCGACAGAATTATCATCTGGCCCGCTGTCATCATATTGTTGTTTTTGGCCGGGTAAATAATTGCCAAAAATATTATACGCCTTTGCAGCGGCGTGATAAATATTCCTATTGTATTTGTTTCCAATGATGATCATTGTAGCATTTTCTTCAGGAAATCTTACAAATACTGCATTTGATCCATGCCAGCGGCCATTGTGATATACAAACTTTTTACCATTCGGAAAGATCATCATCCGCCATCCCAATCCATAATTATGAATTGATCTTCTTTCATTGCTTAATGGTGTATAGGCAGCATCCAATGTTTCTTTCTTAAACAATTGTCCGCTACTCAATGCCTGGTCCCATTTTAACAGATCATTTGCCGTAGTATAAATATTCTTATCTCCATAAGTGCAGTCAAAAGGATCAGATTCCCAGAATCTACCCGTCCACGCAAAACTTGGAGTTGGCGCTAATGTATCCTGGTTAGCATATACAAATGTGTTTGTCATTTGAAGCGGATCAAAAAACACACGTTTCAAGTAAGCCGCAAAATGTTCACCAGTTATCTTTTCAACGATCATAGCAAGCAATACATAATTCGTATTACTATAATTGAACCTGGTTCCTGATCTCGATTCAAGTCCCGGTTGAAGAGTGTAAAGCGAATTCAAAACATCCTGGTTACTATAGCAAGTATCATTTTGCTTCAGCAATGATAAATAGTTGAGATAGTTCGGCAAGCCACTTCTGTGACTTAATAGCATTTTAACGGTAACACCGGTATAAGGAAAGCCGGGAAAATATTTACCAAGCGTATCATCAAGATTTAGGCTTCCTGCTTCCATCAAATGTAATATGGCCATGCCTGTAAAAGTCTTACTCACACTGGCGATATGCATAGGGGTTTTTTCGTTAAGACTATCTTTCGTTCTCATATCTGCGAAACCAACAGTCTTTTCAAAAACAACTGTTCCATTTTTTGCAATTAGCACCTGTCCATTGAAACCCCTGTTTAATAGTGATCCTTCAAAGTGGTTCTTAACAACATTAGAATAATATTGAAATTCTTCCTTGGATAATGATTGTGGAGCCGTAGCAACATGTGCAATCGATCCTACAGGACCTGGAGCCTGCTGACTGGAGGTGTTACAACCAAGTAAAATGGTAATCGCCAGATAGTAAAGAAAATTTTTCAAAAAGAATACAGTTTAAGACAAAAATAGTAGCACAAGTCGTGCCTAATGAACGTTACTTTTCCCCATTTGTTGCAAATTGTTAATAGTTACAACTATATATTTGCAGAAATGGAACCACAAAAAACAAGTTATCCCAAAGATAAAATAAGAATTCTTTTCCTCGAAAACATTAGTGATGCTGCTGTAAAAAACTTCCGTGGACATGAGTATTCTAACGTAGAAAAAATCACAAAAGCCCTGACCGAGGATGATCTCATCAAAGAAATTAAAGATGTACATATCCTGGGAATTCGTTCAAAAACACAAATAACAAAAAAAGTGCTGGATGCCGCAAAAAAATTGCAGGCTATCGGTTGCTTTTGCATTGGTGTGAACCAGGTTGACCTTAAAGCTGCAACAAAAAATGGCGTAGTAGTATTTAATGCACCCTATTCAAATACAAGATCAGTTGCCGAATTGGTAATTGGACTATCTATTATGCTCATCCGCCGCATACCTGATAAAAACAAAGCTGCGCATGAAGGCACATGGATGAAGGATGCAAAGAATAGTTTTGAATTACGTGGAAAGACATTTGGTATAATTGGTTATGGAAATATCGGCAGCCAGGTAAGTGTGTTGGCAGAAGCAATGGGAATGAAGGTTATTTTTTATGATGTAGAAACAAAATTGCCACTTGGTAATGCTGAAGATGCAAAATCATTGAAAGAACTTCTAAATCGTTCAGATATTGTAACACTACATGTGCCGGAAACCTCGCAATCAAAAAATCTGATCAGTAAAACTAATCTTAAACAATTTAAGAAAGGAGCGATATTAATAAACTATGCAAGAGGAGAAGTGGTGGATCTTGATGCCCTGCGTAAGGCAATTCTTGATGGTGCAATTGGCGGAGCCGCGGTTGATGTTTTTCCTGTTGAACCAGAAAAAAATGGCGATAGGTTTCAAACACCCTTGCAGGATCTTCCCAATGTAATTCTTACGCCGCATATCGGCGGTTCCACTGAGGAGGCGCAGGAAAATATTGGTGAAGATGTAAGTGCCAAGTTGTTCAATTATCTTGAAAAAGGTATCACGTTTGGTTCACATACTGTGCCGGCACTTGCATTGCCTCCGCAGGAAGGTTCGCATCGCATTTTACATATTCATAATAATGTGCCGGGAGTTTTATCAGAGATCAACACAACTCTTTCAAAAAATAATATCAACATCCTGGGTCAGTATTTAAAAACCAATGATGAGATCGGTTATGTGGTGCTTGATGTTGATCAACAACTTTCTTCAAAAGCATTACAACTGCTTAAAGAAGTAAAACAGACGATCAAGGTGAGGATGTTATATTGATACCAGCCTCAGTTTTTCATGGCATCGACTGTTGCGACGCAATCACTTCATCGTCCCTTTTTCAATCGTGCAATAAAGATTTCCTATAGTTGCCGCCATCTTTGCAATACAGAAAATGATATATTAAATTGCAGCCATGTCAAATGAATTGATCAATAACCTTCTGGATGCACTTAAGCTTTCCCCAGATAATGTTCCACTACGCTTACAAGTGGCTGACCTGATGCTGCTGGAAAAAATGTATGCTGAATCAGCAACACAATACCAGCAAATACTTGAAAAAAGTTACGGCAATACAAAAGCTCAATTGGGATTAGCTACCTGTTATTTTTATCTGCAAAAGAATTCCGCAGCTATTATTATTTATGAACAGCTTCAGCAATCACTCTCATTGGATGACCAGGTTCGTTATATAAAATGTTTGATCAGGGAAAATTCAATTCAGCAAGCGATCAATTTATATCAGCAACTAATTGTACTCAATCCTGAATTTAAAGATGATGAAATAGATGCGAAATTGAGAATGCCTTCTGCCGCTGCTGAAAGAGATGACGATTGGAACGAAGATGAGGACTATTTTATGGAAAAGCCATCGATAAAGTTTGAAGATGTCGGTGGAATGAAAAGAGTGAAAGAAGAAATTTCAATAAAGATCATTCAGCCGTTACAAAATCCTGATCTATATAAAGCATTTGGAAAAAAGATCGGCGGTGGTATTTTGCTTTATGGACCTCCAGGATGCGGTAAAACTTTTATTGCGAAAGCAACAGCCGGGGAGATCAATGCGAAATTTATAAATATCGGTTTACACGATATATTGGATATGTGGATGGGAAACAGTGAAAAAAATCTTCATGATATCTTTGAAATGGCTCGTAAGAATACTCCTTGTGTTTTATTTTTTGATGAGGTGGATGCAATGGGAGCCAGCCGTAGCGATATGAAGCAATCAGGAATGAGGCAAGTGATCAACCAGTTCCTTGCAGAAATGGATGGGGTGGACAGCAATAATGATGGAGTGCTGATACTTGCTGCTACCAATGCTCCCTGGAGTGTAGATGGAGCGTTTAGAAGACCGGGTCGATTTGACCGGATAATTTTTGTTGAGCCACCTGATGAAGAAGCAAGAGAAGAAATTCTAAGTTCAATTTTAAAAGATAAACCTGCATCAGACATAGACACCCAGAAAGTAGCAGCTGTTTGTAAAGATTACTCTGGTGCCGATCTGAAAGCCGTCATTGATATTGCTGTAGAAGATAAACTCCGTGAATCGATGAGTAAGGGTTCATTGCAGCCATTAACGACGAAAGATCTTTTAAAAGCAGTGAAGCAACATCGTCCTACAACTCTTGAATGGTTCTCATCCGCCCGCAATTATGCACTTTATTCTAATGAAGCGGGATTATATGATGATATTTTAAAATACCTGAAGATCAAAAAATAACTTATGGATGTAAATGGATTATTAGACAGAGCCAACCTGTTATTGGAGCAGGGGAGGAACAAAGACGCAGAGAAACAGGTAAAACAGGTATTAGAACAAGAACCAAACAATGATCATGCTTTATCGATCCTTGCAAGATGTTATATGAATAATGATGAGGTCGATAAGGGGATCGAGATCATCAATAAAGCGATCGCTATAGAGCCCAACGAATCATTTTATTTTTATTTGCTTGGCTTCGGTTATTTCCAAAAAGATATGTACCTGCCGGCGAAAGACAACCTGTCAAAAGCAATTCGGTTAAACCCTTACAATGCTGAATATTTCGGAATGCTTTCATTCACTTTTTTGAATGAAAAAAACTATGAAGAAGCATTACAAAACGCCAATGAAGGTCTTGAACTGGATCCTGAAAATATAACCTGCCTGAATGCAAGATCAAGAGCATTGAATAAATTGAAAAG
>DATDCP010000430.1:0-2583 GCA_036524255.1 Chitinophagaceae bacterium | reverse complement strand
GATATATTGTTTCGCCCTGTCTTTTTCAATTTTATGCTCTAACTGGTACTCTGCCAAAAATCCACAGAACACAGCGAGGAATAACATTAAAAACTCCCAGAAATAATGGGTCCATTTTTTTCGGGATGTGTGTGCATGGTGGTGTACTTCCATGAGTTTGTTTAATGGTTTTTTCCGAAGGAATCCCTTCGGGATAGTTTATTGTTTATGGTTGTCTTGCTCACAGCTAATAGCTTCTCTTATTCCAGGTGATATTCTTTTTTAATCAATTCAATCAGCCGTTCTGCCTCTTTACAACTCTCTAAACCAAAGTTGGCTGCAAATAAACAAGTAACAGAAAAATATTGAACCCTTGTAAGTAACTCGTTAATCACTTTAGGGTCTTCGCTCAGCAATTGTATTGATTTGTCTTCCGGTTCTTTTTGTTCTTTCGCTATTTTCAAAAAAACCTCCGCATCAAAAAGTTTATCCGCTGAAAGAAAATAGTGGCTGGTTCTTTCACCGATCCGGTCGTTTTGCCCTTTAATCCTTTTTAATGAATTATAATATTTAGAAATTCCGCTTGATACTTCCTGATTTTTAATAAGCCGCAACTGTCCGGAAAATTTCATCTCCTCATAAGTACGTTCATTGGGCAGCAGAAAATCACTCCTCAGGGTTAATATCCTTGCCAGGTAATAAATCCTGGTTGTTTTTGTTTTTCTTTCAGGCCCTTTTAATAAATACATTAAAGAGTCTGTAATGGCTGCCCTTATTTTATTATCCCTTGCATAGCTCTTAAATGTTGCTGTATCTGTTCGAAGGTCTTCCAAAAGATTTTTGATAAAAATTTTTGTTCTGTCTTTTTCAATCTTATGCTCCAGTTGGTACTCTGCTAAAAATCCGCAAAACACAGCAAGGAATAACATTAAAAACTCCCAGAAATAATGGGTCCACTTTTTTCTTGCTGTATGTGAGTGTGCATGTACTTCCATAAAATTATTATTTAATCAAACCTGTATTCTTTTTTAATTATTTCAATAAGCTCTTTTGCCCGGGTTTGAAGAGCATTACCCATTCGGATATAAAATTTAATTGTAGTGGAATAATAATGATAATTCAGTGAGACGGTATTTATATCTTTTGCATCAGCAGAAAGCAGATCCGGCTTTATAGCGGGTTTGCTGATAACTGTTCTTTGGCCACCCAAAGAAGTAGTACCGAAAATTCTTGTACTTATCATTTGCTGAAAAATATAGCTGTCGAATAACCGGGCATTACCTTTGTGAATTTCATCAAGTTTGAGACGCAGCAGGTCGATTTGATTGGCCAGCCACTGAAAGGATACATAATAAGCACCGATACTATCCAGCAATCCTTTGTTTTTTATATACCGGAGTAATCCTGCACTCTTAAGCTGGTCATAAGACTTTGAGTTGGTATAATAATAACCGACATTGGCAGTAACAGTTCTTGCGGCATAATAGATCTGGGTGGTATTTGTAATATCCGAGTGTAATAATTCAACCACTGTATCGGCCATCTCCGCACCAAACCTGTTTCGGTCTGTTACAGAATCAAAAAGAGTGATATCTGATTGAAGGTCGGATAACATCGAGTTCAACTGTGACTTAACTTCTTTTTTGTGAAGAATTCCTTCCCGGGTGTTTTCTGCATAAAATCCCAATGAAACCGCAAGGAACAACATTAAGAATTCCCAGAAATAATGTGTCCATTTTTTTCTTGCTGTATGAGTGTGGGCATGTACTTCCATAACTATTTATTTCAGATGGTATTCATTTTGAAGTTCGTTTATTAATTCTATTGCAAGCATCTCGGCCATCCGCCAAGGTTCATTTCCATTGCGCCGAAGATTTCTTTGCTGCACAACAATCATGTTCAGCATTTCTTTTATCTTTTCCCTTTTATTTTCTAGCGATCCTGTTTTGGCCGAAAATATATTTTCTTTGCTCGCATTCGACATAGTGTCCAACTGCCATATAAAATGCTTTGATAACTCATGGTGATATACCGGGTCAATGACCTCATTTATCAAGGTTAATAGGATGTTGCCCCTGGTTTGATGATCCTTGAATTCCGAGTTAATTGCATTTACTAATACATCGTAGGTCATTAGTTTTTTCAGCAACTGGGGATTTTTAAAATATCTAAGACTTCCTGAGTTTTTAATTTGTTCAAAAGTGGCCCGGTTCCACGAAATAGGAACTGTCCAGTACATAAACCGAGTGTAGAAAGAAAATTCGGCAGCAGTACGTCCTTCAAGCTGCATTTTACTAAGGTTAAGCAAGCTATCAGAGAGTCCAATATATGTTCCGGCAGATTTCTTCTGAATATTAATAGCAGCCGTATCATTTTGCAGATCCTGCACCAGCGATTTTGAAAATTCTTTTACACGGACATTTTCTATATAATGCTCCCGTTGATTTTCTACAAGAAAGCCAAGTGTAACAGCAAGGAACAACATTAAAAATTACCAGAAATAATGTGTCCATTTTTTTCGGGCAGTATGAGTGTGGGCATGTACTTCCATTAAAAATTATTTCAGGTTATATATTTTGCGTAATAGTTTCAGTAATTCAGCAT
>DATDCP010000429.1:0-6815 GCA_036524255.1 Chitinophagaceae bacterium | reverse complement strand
CCCCATTGGTGTATCACCATAGCGGCTCATAATGCGATCACTCAATGAACCATGATTAGTGCCGATCCGCATGGCAGTTCCGTATTCTTTGCAAATTTTTACTAATGGAGTAAATCGTTCACAAATCCGATCGATTTCTTCTGCATAATCAGCATCAGTGTATTCGATCAGTTCAAATTTTTTCTTGTCAACATAATTGCCCGGGTTCACTCTTACCTTTTCAACAATTCTTGCAGCAATTTCTGCAGCATTAGGAGTAAAATGTATATCTGCAACCAGCGGAGTTTGATAGCCTCTTTTCCTCAGCTCATTTTTTATATGCAATAAATTCTCTGCATCGTTTTTTGAAGGAGCAGTAATGCGAACTAACTCGGCACCAGCTTCAATACAACGAATAGATTGCTCTACTGTTGCCATGGTATCCATTGTATCCGTCGTTGTCATTGTCTGTACTCGAATAGGATGGAAATTGCCAAGCAACAGATCGCCAATCTTTACTTCCCTTGTTTTTAACCGTTTGTATTCCGTCAATGATTCACAATAGAATTGCATAAATATTTCAGAGTAATCAATTACTGCAAAACTAACAAAGAAAGGGTGCTAAGGTTTGATAAATTTTAAAACCAAATGTTACATTTTGCCCTTGAAAAAATTGAGTTGTGTCAGTATCCCTTTTAATATTTTCATTCTTATTGAAGGTATATCTGCATTTGCATCTGGAGATTCAAAATTCAACACAAAGAAATAAGGATGATTATTCTCCTCTACCCAACCAACTGCCCATGCCAGATGATTTCCATTTTCCTTTCTACCCCATCCAGTTTTATAAGAGAGCCGGTACATTGTAGTGTTTTCAAAAAGCATTGCTTTCTTTACTTTCTCCTGGTAATTTTTAAAAAAAGGAAGCTGATCGAAGTATAACATTTTTACAAGACCGAGTTCTTCATCCGGGGTTATCTTTAGTGTATTATCAAGCCAGAAAGTATCAATTGATGTGCTGATCCTGAATGCTGTGTCTTTTGGGCCTGCGCCGTAATTAACAGTGTCCATCCAGTATTCCATCCTGTCCTTACCGATTCTTCTGGCTACTTCCTGGTAATATGGAACAGATGAAACACGGAAAGCTTCATACATTGAAAGATCTTGATTCCATTCCTCAACATTTCTTTTTACACCATCCCATTTTATGATCATGCTATCACTGCTGATAACTCCTGTTTGCAAACCGATCAGGGAATTAACGATCTTAAACGTTGACGCAGGCAGATAGCTACTGTCTGTAAATCTTTTTTTATTATAAAAAGTAAACTCATTTGTTGCATTATTGTAAAGCCCGAAGCAACCAGTCACACTATTTTCTGAAAAATATTTACCCAGGCTTTTATCTTCTTCTACATTATTAGGAGAGCAGGAGTATAAAATGGAAGCAAAAACACAAACTGATATTAAAATAGCCTTCATCACTTGTAAAATTTGGGGGCAAAGTTAAGTGCAGGCTATCAAACTGATGGAAAACAAAAAAACCCGGTTTACCGGGTTTATAAAAGACGAACAATGAAATAAGTTTAAATGTAGATGCCGTTTTTCAATTTTGTGTGTCTTACGCCGTTACAATCTCTCTTGGTCGCTGAACACGAGCTTAAGGTCATCGCCATTACTGATCCTGCAAGCAGGAGGAACAACAGTTTTTTCATACTTGTTTTTTAATAAGTTTAAAAAGGGTGAATTAAAACTGGTATTCAAAGGTGTTTGGAAGACGGCTGTTCAGAGGAGAGGTAACGAAAATACTGTGCCATGATTACATTTCATAGTCTTTCACGTAAAATGTTAGAGATTGTACCTATAAAAATGTTCTAAATCATCGAAGCCAGGGTCGTAGAATAACGTTTTTTAGAATGAATGTATTGTCGATTACGGGTTTTTACTTTATAACTCCCAACTCTTTTCCAATTTTTGTAAATGCAGCAATGGCTTTATCCAAATGATGCTGTTCGTGTGCAGCGCTTAATTGTACCCTTATTCTCGCCTGGCCCTTTGCTACCACAGGGAAAAAGAAGCCAATAACATAAATACCTTCTTCCAAAAGCTTAGCCGCCATTGTTTGTGCAAGCACAGCATCATATAACATAATAGGCACGATAGGGTGATCTCCGGGTTTAATATCAAACCCTGCTTCCGTCATTTTTTTACGGAAATACTTTGTGTTGTTTTCAAGCTTATCTCTTAGCTCTGTTTTCTCAGTAAGCATATCTAATACTGCAATGGAACCCCCAACAATTGATGGAGCCAATGTATTGCTGAATAAATAAGGTCTTGATTTCTGGCGCAGCATATCAATGATCTCTTTTCTGCCGCTGGTAAAACCACCACTGGCGCCGCCTAATGCTTTACCAAGCGTACCGGTAATGATATCGATGCGGCCCATGACACCACGATATTCATGTGTTCCTCTTCCGGTTTTTCCTAAGAAACCAGATGAATGACATTCATCGATCATTACGATCGCATCATATTTATCAGCTAGGTCGCAAATTTTATCCAACTGTGCAATAGTTCCATCCATGCTAAAGCTGCCATCGGTTACAATGATCCTGCTCCTGAGTTTTGCTGACTCCTGTAATTTCGTTTCAAGATCAGTCATATTATTATGCTCATAACGGTAACGTTGAGCTTTACACAAACGAACGCCGTCAATGATACTTGCATGATTCAATGCGTCGGAAATAATTGCATCTTCTTCGTTAAATAAAGGCTCAAACACCCCACCGTTTGCATCAAATGCCGCTGCATACAATATTGTATCGTCTGTGCCCAAAAATTCGGAAAGCTTTTTTTCCAGCTCTTTATGAATATCCTGGGTACCGCAAATAAATCTTACACTGCTCATTCCATAGCCATGCGAGTCTACAGCCTTATGAGCTGCCTCGATCACTTTTGGATGTGAAGACAACCCGAGATAATTATTAGCGCAGAAATTCAAAACAGTCTTATTATTTACAGTGATCTCGGCTCCCTGAGGGCTGGAGATTATTCTTTCTGTTTTATAAAGTCCGGAGGTTTTGATCTCCACAACTTCTTTTGCAATTCGTTTTACCAGATTTTCGTTCATAAGAACCCTATTTAGCGGGCAAATATAATGAGAAGGTCCTTGGGTTCTGGATGCGGCTTTTTATTTGTTGTTCGATAAATAAGAAACCTGCATTCTCATTTCAGAGCTCCAAAATCCGGGTATAAAGCTCTAGTCACCCTGCTTTTTCTGCATTTTACCGACCAAACGGTGCATTTCATCAGAAAGCTATTGCCCAATGCTTAATGATAAATTAAATTTGCTGTAACATTTTCAGGAATACCTTCGTCAAATCATGAAACTGACTCCTATGCAAAAGAAATATTTATTAAGGGCCGCTTTGATACTTCTGCTGATAGCAGGGAGTTACCTGGTACTTTGGTCCACAACAAGGACTCATTCTCAAAAAGAGGCATGCTCAGAAACCATGGAAGATTGCTGCAAAAACAAGGATGACAGGGACCCATCGGATGAAATGATCTGGGAAAGCTTCTCCCGCCAGTTTATTTTCACTTCCGTTATTGAATAATGATCCTTAGGCTTTAACGCCAAAAAAAATCCTCTTTAGAACTGTAACTTTTTTATTCACTGACCGTACTACTTAAAGCAGGGACGTTAAATTATCTTTGCCTGCTACCCCCGCTGTTTATGACAGAAAGAGAGTATAACGAGTGTGTCACTACTTACGCAGACAATGTGTATCGATTTATCCTGAAAAACCTCAGGAATGAAGAAGATGCCCGTGATGTGGTGCAAACAGCCTTCGAGAAAATGTGGATACATCGCGACGAAGTTGACGCCTCAAAAAGTAAATCTTATCTCTTTACAGTTGCCTACAGGCAAATGATCGATCATATTAGAAAAGTGAAAAGGATACAGTTAAAAGAAGAATTCAACGAAAACGCAAAAGTGCAAAATAAGCCTGCAAATAATTTGAAGAAAATTTTAGATGAAGCATTGGCAAGGCTGAGTGAAACACAAAGAACATTGGTTCTTTTAAAAGACTATGAAGGATATAGCTACGAAGAGATCGGTCAAATAACTAACCTGAGCGAAAGCCAGGTAAAAGTTTATTTACACCGGGCCAGGGTTCAGCTAAAAGAATATTTGGTAAAAGTGGAAAATGTGATTTAAGTAAAAAAGAAAACATGATCATCAATCGCCATAATTACGAAGAGTGTTTTATCCTTTATTGGGATAATGAACTTTCTGCATCACAAAAACAGGTGGTTGAGAATTTTGTAAAAGAAAACCAGGACTTGGAGGAAGAATTCAATCTCCTTGGTCAAACACGTTTTGCTCCTGACAACAACATTCAGCTTGAGAAGAAAGAGTTTTTGCTGAATAATTCATTTATAAACATTACTAATTACGAAGAACAGCTTCTTAATTATATTGATGATGAGGTTACCGCTGATCAACGAAAAGAAATTGAAAGTTTTACTGGTCAATATTCCGTTGTTAAACAGGAATTGGCTTTACTTCAAAAAACAAAACTTCAACCCGAAGCAGATGTTATTTTCCCGGATAAATCAGTTTTATACAGAAAAGAAGAGAAAGTTCGTGTGATCAGTATGACATGGTTTAGAATGGCTGTTGCTGCTGCCATTATACTTATTGCCGGCTTTGCTACCTTCAGATTAATTAATAATAATACTAATGGAGATACTCCGACAGTTGCTGAAATTAATAACCCAAAGAATCAACCATCGGATAAAACAACTGATCAATCAATAAGCAATCCTGCGAATCAAATTCCGCAAGACACAAAAAATGATCTTGCAAATACAGATAAAAAATCAACTAAGGAACAATCGAAAAATAAGAAAGATGTTAAAAGAACGGATGATGAAACTGTTGTTCCAAAGACTGCGATAGCTAAACGAGAGAATAAAAATAATTTACCTGAAGAAAGAAAAAATGTTAATCAGCAACCAGACAACATGAATACAACAAGTGATGGTATTATTGCTGAAGCTACTGTGGTTATAAAAAAAGATGACCGTACTGTAGAAACAAATCAAACTGATGTGATCAATACTGGTTTTGACAAATCAGATGTAACACTTAAAGATAATCCTACGTTATACATACCAGAACAGGAAGAAAGAGAAAAAGGCGGCATCAAAGAATTCTTAAGAAAAACTACCCGGGTATTTGAGCGCCGCACTAGAATTCAAACCACAACCGATGACAACAAACTGCTGCTTGGAGCTTTTGCAGTATCATTAAAATAAATTTTAAACAGGAAAAACATTTTTGCATGAAAAGTATTTTACTCGTATGCGTAGCAGCTTGTCTATTCAGCACAGCTTTTGCCCAAAACGATACAACAATCAAGAAAGAAACAAATGACACTATTCGCATCGGCGGCATGATCATTATAAAAAAACCCGGAAGCGAAGATCGTGAGGTCAAAACCGATGGTGATAATTATACTGTGCGCATTCCCAAGAGAAGAAAGCCTGAGAATTTAACAACCAACTGGTGGATCATCGATATGGGTTTTTCAGGTTTTAATGATAAAACAAATTATGCCTCAGCAGAAGCACAGGATTTTGCTCCCGGAAGCACCGAAGATTGGTTTGATATTAAGAGTGGCAAATCAAGGAATGTGAATATTTGGGTCCTTATGCAGCGGCTGAATTTGATCAAACATGTAGTGAATCTTAAATATGGTATCGGTCTTGAGCTGAATAACTATTTCTTTGATGATGTATCAATTCGTTTTCAGAAGAATCCCACATTGGTGATCCAGGATCCTACTATCAAGGATGCAAAAAAGAATAAACTGGCCGCTGATTACTTGACAGTGCCGCTAATGATAAATTTTAATTTTACCCCCGAAAGAAGAAATGGTTTTGGGTTCAGCGCTGGTGTTAGTGCAGGATATATGTACAGTGCAAGACAAAAGGTAAAGATCGGTGACGATAAGTTTAAAGTTCATAATGACTTTGACCTGGAAGACTGGAAACTGTCGTATGTAGGTGAGATAAACCTGGGACTGGTAAAGCTATATGGCAGTTATGCATTTCAAAGCATGTGGGAAAAAGGTCTTGATCATACACCATTTAATGCAGGTATAAGATTCAGCAACTGGTAAGAGTTCTTTAATTTCTCATGATATAACCATTCGCCAAACTGCGGATGGTTTTTTTATGCACAGAAAAAATAATACGTAAGTTCTCCGGTTTACTCACATTCGTTTAACATATTTCTCCATAAAATTTTCATGGTAATTTCCAGTTGTAAGCTCGCAGGAAATTCTGTTGTTTTGTAAACGTAGCGTTAAAAGATATCCACCCACCGTAATAAAAGGTTACGGCACGTCGTTTGAAATTCATTCCCGGACAATTGGAGGATAACGTATATGAAAACTTTTTGGGTGCTCGCATCATTCATCGCAGGTAGCAGCGTCATCGCTACAAATAATTATACTGACAACAATCCCGACAAGAACCGCAGCAAAAATTCTGCACCTGTGGGTACGGTGTATATTCTCATCGACAAATCAGATTATGAGTTGAGTTTATATGATGAAAAGGGTTGGTATGCCACCTATCCTGTAGTATTTGGCAACAGTTCTCTTTCTGATAAAAAAATGGAAGGAGATAAAAATACTCCCGAAGGGACATTTCGCATCGCCTCAAAACGTGTTCACGACAAATGGCACCGTTTTATGGCGCTTGATTATCCAACAAAAGAAAGTTGGGAAAGATTTAACCAGCGAAAATCAAGAGGAGAGATT